>JBBIUO010000282.1:0-5770 GCA_037440205.1 Chloroflexota bacterium | reverse complement strand
GTTCACGAAGCATTTGCCGAAGAGAAGGCAACAGCCGTGGAAGTTGATTCGAGCGGTGTCGAAGGCGGCGATACCGTATTTTAAAAAACATGATTTTTGATGTCGTTGCGAGGGCGAAGCCCGAATCAATCTCAACACAGCGAGGAGATTGCTTCGTCGGGAAGAGCGCCCTCCTCGCAATGACATGAAACAGGAGACCCATGCAAGTCAACATCCCTCTCAAGATTATTGGTTTGGGAAGATATTTACCGGAACGAATCGTCCCCAGTTCTGAACTCGAAGCGATATGCGGCGTGCCTGCGGGCTGGGTGGAGCGGCGCAACGGCGTGCGTGAGCGTCGCTGGGTGACGGATGGAACGTCGTCGTTCATGTCGGCGGAGGCGGCGAAGGAGGCATTGCAGGAGGCGAGACTCAAGCCAAATCAACTCGACCTCATTATTAATGCCTCGGGTACAGGCGAACAGGCCATTCCCGATACGGGTGTGTTAATTCAGCGTCAGTTGGGGTTGGGAAAATCGGGCATCCCTGCCATGACGGTTCACACGACTTGTTTGAGTTTCATCGCGGCAATGGATGTGGCGTCCAATTTCATCCAGAGCGGACGATACAAAAATATCCTCATTTGCAGTGCAGACGTGGCTTCGTGCGGTATCAATC
The DNA here is from genome assembly GCA_037440205.1 of Chloroflexota bacterium. GTDB lineage: Bacteria > Chloroflexota > Anaerolineae > Anaerolineales > Villigracilaceae > Villigracilis. The sequence continues at coordinate 5,113 of JBBIUO010000282.1, read as the reverse complement.
CAAAAGAGCCTGAGTCTGCTTCACTGGTGGGGGATGCGGCGGCGGCGGTCGTGGTGACACGCGCGGATTATGGCAGCCAGTCCATGATCCATCATTCGCATTTCAAGACCTATGGCGATGGCGCCTATCTCACCACCATCATGGGCGGCGGTTCGCGTTTTCATCCGCGCTTCGAGGGGCATAAACCCGAAGATGACCTCTTCCACATGGATGGGCCTGCCGTGCTTCGCATGGTGCGCGGCATCGCGCATGAATTTCTCGAAGAACTGTATCCGGGCTTATCGAAGGGCATGGTGGATATCGATGTCATCGTACCGCATCAGGCCAGCAAGGTGGGGTTGATGATGCTGGAGCGATTCGGATGGAAGGATGAGAAGATCATCAAAACGATTGAAACGCTTGGCAATTGCGTGGCGGCTTCGATCCCTATCACGTTGTATCAAGGAGTGATTGATGAAAGAATTCGTCGCGGCGATAAGGTGTTGTTGGTTGGCACCGGCGCGGGCCTGTCCATTGGCGGGATGGTGTTGACGTTTTAATTTCATAGGGGCGCAAAGCGTAGGGCGCGTTCTCGTACGCGCCCGTTGGCGTTTGAGAACGCCAACTACGCTTGCCCAGATTGCTTCGTCGCCGCAAAGAGCGCGGCTCCTCGCAACGATATGATGCTATGAACATCCTCTTCACCGGCGGGCGCGCGCCCGCAACGCTCGATCTCGCACGCGCATTTCATCGCGCGGGGCACACTGTCTTCATGGCAGAGTCTTTGCGCGGACATTTGAGTCAACCGTCAAATGCAATCAAGGCCAATTTCGCGGTACCAGCCCCACGTCAAAGCAAAGAGGCGTTTCTCGTCGCGTTGAAAAAAATCGTCGCGGAGAATCAAATCCATCTCCTCATCCCAACTTGTGAGGAAGTCTTCTACACGGCGATGGCGCATGATGAATTGCCGTTGTTTGCCGAGCCGCTCGAAACGTTGAAGCGATTTCACAACAAGTGGTCTTTTGTCGTCGGCGCTGTGGATGACGAATTGTATGTGCCTGAAACGATGTTGATCCAGAATCAGGATGACTTGCTTCATGCGTACGCTCACTGGCGCGGGCTGGTGTTGAAGCCTGTGTACTCCCGCTTCGCTTCGCGGACCCTGGTCCTGCCTCCGCTTCAAAAGGCATTGTCCACGCTGACGTTTGATTCGAAAGAGTTATGGATTGCGCAGGAATATATCGAGGGGCAGGCGTATTGCACGTACAGCGTCTGCCATCGCGGACGAATTACCGCGCACACGACGTATCCATCGCGCTTCACGGCGGGGCAGGGCGCGACGATTGTTTTTCAGCACGTGGAACATGCGGCCATTTTCAGTTGGGTCAGAACGTTTGTGGAGAAGAACGAATTCACGGGGCAGGTCGCCTTTGATTTTATCGAGACGCCCGATGGTCAGTTGTTTGCATTGGAATGTAATCCGCGCGCCACGAGCGGAGTGCATTTGCTGGCTTCGCATCCCAAATTTGTGGAAGCATTTCTACATCCAGAGATGGATTGCATCACGCCAGTGGGGAATCGTTCGTACATGCTTTCGGCGGCGATGCTGTTGTATGGCCTGCCCTCCGCCGTCAAAAACGGACGAATCTCCGACTGGCTGAAAACCTTTTTCTCCAGCGACGATGTGATCCTGGATTTCAAGGACCTGTTGCCGTTCGTCATGCAGTTGAGAAGTATCCTTGCCACATACGCCGTTGCAAAGCGGAAGGGTATCTCGCTGTTGGAGGCTTCAACGTTCGATATCGAGTGGAACGGGGAGGGGTGAAAGTTTGTTGGTTTGAGATGGGAGGCGTATAATCACAAAGGATGTAAGGGTATACACAGATAACACTCCAATTTGAGGTTTTATACGACATGCTGTGTAAACCATAGTTGGGCAGTTCCTTGCAAAATAAAATCTTGGAGGAAAATTTATGGAACAAACCGAGTTTGACGTGAGGTTTTCTGAAATACAGGCGATGTTCAAAGCAGGAGCAAATTCTTATCAGTTCAAAAGCGGCGATGATGTTTGGGCTAATGTTGGCTCAGTTCATCTTGATAATTTTTTCGCAGAGTTGGCAACATTGTATGTTGAAGCAAATGATGGTCAACGCTCAACACTTTACGAATATTGCGGGCGTCAGCAGGCAATCATTGAAAATTTGTGGTATTACATTCGCAGGGCAGGAAAACTAATCGAAACGAAAGATGATAAAAAATGGCTTGAGTTAGGAATTGCTTGTTCTTTGTTGGATGGTGGTCGAATGGATTACAGAGATACTATTACGTCATTGATTTTGCTTCGTTTTGCCGCTGAAAGAAAAGGCGTTGAAACTCGTTCCATCTTTGATAATTTCATTCAAACTGCTCAAGACAATATGAAAAAGATGTTGGAGAATGTTCAAGACCATCCAGAGTCATCAATTCGCAGTTCAGTTGAGTATTTTGGACCGCCAGAATGGAAAACGATGGAAAGCAAAGCCCCAGAGAAAAAGACTTTCTGGAAAACAATCAGCGATCTTTTCAAAAGCAAATGAGTCTTAATGCGAAAAACTACCCAACAAACGTGGTGCGTCCTTGAAAAGCCATCGTCTGCTCGCTGGTCGCGAAGCGAGTACTTCTGAAAAGCCCGGTGCGATAGTTCCGCACGCCGGGATTTGTACGGGGGCGGCTGGGTAACTGGCTGTTCTACCGCAATACACGCCCCTTGCAAAAGTTTATCGGTTTGAATACATCAAAATTGGGACTTGCAGATAGTACGGCATAGCCGTATAATCAGTTTATGGAATTCATAGAAGCCACTGCCTTTACAAAGTATTTGTATGACTATCTGTCTGAAGATGAATATATCGGTTTGCAAAGCTTTTTGCTTCAATATCCAGAATCAGGCAAAGTTGTTCGTGGCTCTGGCGGTGTCCGAAAAATCCGCTGGGCGATGGCTGGCAAAGGTAAAAGTGGCGGCGTGCGAGTGATTTACTACTTCAAGAAACAAGATGATGAAATCTGGCTTTTGACCATTTACAGCAAGAATGAAGTAGAAAATATTCCCGCTCATGTTCTACGTGAAATTGCAAAGGAAATTCAAAATGTCTAAGCGTGATATTGGTCAGGAAATTCTCAATGGTATTCGTGATGTGAAGGCTTACAAGGCTGGCACAAAAGTTTTGCGTGTTCACACCTTGAAAGAGCCTGCGCCTCCGCAAATAATTCGTTCTAAATTAAAGCTATCTCAATCGGCTTTTGCAGGATTAATGGGTGTAAGTCTGCGAACAATCCAAGATTGGGAACAAGGAAGGCGCAAGCCAAGCGGCCCCGCTGTTGCCTTGTTGCGAATCGCAGAACAAAAGCCAGAAGTATTTATGCAATTGATGTAAGTTATTGCGGTTTGATTTGTTCGATTTTCCCGAACTGTTGGCTTATTTCAAACTCCGCCGCAAAGTGCTGTTGCGAGTCCTGTCGGCGCTGACCAAGGATCAATGGTCGAGAACCATTCGCGAGGTCGGAAAGAAGCGCAGGGAATCCGTATACTTGCGGGCGCGGACCATCGTCATGCACGAGCTGGATCACCTGGGGGATTTGGAGAAGAAACTCGTGAAATTCAGCCGGTAGGAACCCGCGAAATTCATATATACTGGGGGTAAAGACGTGAAAAGAATCCATCTTCAGCCATTTTGATTGACGGAAAAGCCCATCATGCGCGACATTGTCGTTTATACCCTGATGTTCTCCGCCATGTTGCAATTACTCATGGCTTCCTATGCCTGGGGGCGCAGGCACGAACCTGTTGCCAAACCATTGATCCTGTTATTCGTTCTCGGGGCCGTTTGGGCCTTTGGCTATGGCATGGAAATGGAATCCAGCGACGTGCAGACAAAAATCCGATGGACGCAAATTCAAACGACTGCCGCGAGTTTTGGCCCCCTGATCTTCCTGATGATCGCGTTCGAGCACCTGGAAATTACCCGCCTGCTCACCCGCTGGCGTCTGGCGATCCTGTTGGCTCCCTCCCTGCTGGTGATTGCGCTGGTATGGACCATGCCCTATCATAACCTTTGGCGATACGATTTTACTGTGGAACGCATCGGCTTTCTCGATATCCTTCAAAAGAAAAATGGCATTCTCTTCATGCCCATCATGTTGATATTGCAGGGTATCTCACTGGTCACGTACTATTTTTTGATCCGTTCCCTGTCCACCACAAGCCTTATCAAAAGACGGCAATCCGCCGCCATCCTGTCTGCCCTGATGATCCCATTTGTCGTTAACGCCCCGGCCATTTTGGGAATTGACCTTATCAAAGGGTTTGACTTTACGCCTCACGCGCTTGTTCTTACCAGCGGCCTCTTTGCCTTTGCCATTTTTCGCTATCGCTGGCTCGATATCATCCCACTGGCGCGAACGGCCCTGGTGGAGACCATTCCTGTCGGCGTGGTTGTCCTCGATGCCCAAAATCGCATTGTGGATATCAACCCTTTCGCCGAACAACTCTTGCAGGTGGATGATTCCATTATCGGCCAGGAATCGCAGGCTGTCTTCGCCCGTTTCGATATGATCTTCCATCAGCAAACGGACATGGATACGTCCAACAGGGAAATCCAAATGGATACGCCGATGGGAGAGCCCAGGCACATTGATGTCCATGTGATGCCGCTCAAGGATGGGGAAAGCCGGTTCAACGGGCGCATCCTTACATTTCAGGACATCACCGAACGCAAACAGGCCAACAAGCGATTACAGACCCAATTGGCGGAGATCGAATCGCTCCATGCCCAATTGCACGAACAGGCGATTCACGATCATCTTACCGGCCTTTTCAATCGCGGGTACCTGAACGACATGCTGGAACGCGAAACACATCGGGCGGAACGTCACGAACACCCTTTGAGCATTTTGATGATCGAGATTGACGATTTCAAAAGGTTCAACGATACGTTCGGTCATGAGGCGGGAGATGTGACCCTGCAAACTGTGGCGGGATTAATTCAAGCCAATACGCGGACGGACGATATCGCGTGCAGGTTCGGCGGCGATGAATTCACCCTGCTCCTGCCCGAAACCCCGCTCGAATCGGCCCGTCAGTGCGCGGAACGTTTAC
>JBBIUO010000281.1:0-5772 GCA_037440205.1 Chloroflexota bacterium | reverse complement strand
GTCTGCGGATCGCGATCCTGAATATTCTGGGAGATACCGAACTGGTGCAGGCTTGCGCGCGCGAACTCGGGAAGAAACTTGGCGCCGTTGGTTAACAGAGGGCCTGGATAGGGATGGCTCACAGGTTATAATGAAGGCATGGATCGCGTTTTATCTTCCACCATTCCCATTGGGTTGAAGCCTTATTTTCAGGAATATAATATCGCGCGGCTTGATCTTGAGCGCGACGCGAACCTGATCATTCAGCGCACGCTTGAGTTTGGAACATGGGACGAACTCCGCTGGTTATTTGAGACATATCACAGCAGGCGTATCCGCCTGTTCCTGCGTGAATACGGCGAACGGCAGTTGAAACCCGTCACATTCAACTACTGGCGGAAATTGCTCAATATCCGCAGGTGGAAAAAGTCGCCGTTTGCGGTGAAAAGGGGAGAGTTATGGAATCATTAGCTCTTGAACACCCCCACTGGGACGCCCTGACTCCTGCGACGCAAGATGCCTTTCATCTGCTGGAAAGGTCCCATTTTATAAGAGGAATCCCATGACCACACAACAATTCCACCCCATAGAAATTGCGGGGATCAAGCGTGAGTTACGTTTGTTCGAGGTGAAGCCCGGTCTGCGGATCGCGATCCTGAATATTCTGGGAGATACCGAACTGGTGCAGGCTTGTGCGCGCGAACTTGGGAAGAAACTCGGCGACATTGATTACGATCTGCTCGTGACGGCGGAGGCCAAGTCCATTCCGCTGGCGCACGCGCTGTCCGTTGAAACGAAGAAGCCATACGTGATCCTGCGGAAAACGTACAAGCCGTACATGGGCGCGGCGCTCAAAGCGGAGACCCTTTCGATCACCACTGGCGAGCCGCAGTTGCTGATCCTCGATGAAAAGGACCGCCCGACCGTGCAGGGGAAAAAGGTTGTCATTCTCGATGATGTCATCAGCACCGGCTCGACCTTGCAAGGGATGCGCATGATCCTGGATAAGGTCCATGCCACTGTGGCCGCCGAAGCCGCCATCCTCACCGAAGGCGACCGCGCCCAGTGGATGCACATTCTGTCGCTGGGACATATTCCGTTGTTTACGTAGGGGGAAGTAGACAGGTACATAAGTAGACAGGTACACAAGTAGACAAGGAAACAAGTAGATTTGAACAGAAGACCCTGGGAAAATATCTCAGGGTCTTGTTACACGTGTGTACCTGTTTTACCTGTCTACCTGTCTACCTGTCTACCTGTCTACCTATTTACCTGTCTACCTGTTTACCTGTTTACCTGTCTACCTATTTACTGCTCTTTCAACCAACTCCATCTTCTTCCCTCGCTTCATCTTCTTGATCTCAAGTTCCCTTTTCATCGCGGCAACACGATTTGGCTGCGGTTCGAGATAGACCAATTTCACGGGGCGGCGGGTGCTTGTGTATTTCGCCCCCTTTCCTTTGTTGTGCTGGGATATGCGCCGTTCGGGGTCGGTGGTCCAGCCGGTGTAATAGGTTCCGTCGGAACATTGGACGATGTAGCAATAACAAGTCATTCTCTACCATACATTTTCTTCATGGATGTCGTTGCGAGCCGCCGTTCCTGCTCTTCGGCGGCGCGGCAACCTGCTTTTTACCGGGAATCCCCCATAAAGCAGGAGATTGCTTCGGGAAAATCGCCCTCGCAACGACATTTGTACGGAAGCAATAACAAGTCATTTCCTGTTGTGTTTTTTCACGAACATGCCGCCGAAGAATCGTTCGGAGAAGGTGGGCATGGCCGCGACCTCGGAATGATCCTGCCTGTTCCAATCGGCGGCAACCCTCTCGCTTAACCAGCGCTGCCTACCCTCCAATGCGGATTCGAGCCGCGCCGCCACGCTGTCGTCGTCCTCTTTTTCGATGTCATCGCGGAGTCCGCGCAGGGCCGCGATCATCACATCCAGCGCATGGACAACACCCGCGCGATTTTGCAGGGACGATATTCGCAGGGAATTGATTTCATCCTGATAAGCCAGTCCCGCCGTCACTGTGGCATAAGCGCGCCCAGCCACTTTACGTGCCTCCTGCCAGCCGGGTTGATCCACAGTTGCATTCAATAAGGAAGCCGCCACGAGTTGAGGCAACAAATGTGTGGTGGACATCAACCCGTCTGATTCTGTTGGATCGGCAAGCAACGGCAATGCTCCCAGCAAACGGACAAAATCCACAGCCGTGGTCATTGCCTCTTCGGGGGTGCCGGGAGGTGCGTCAACGAGGAAAAGGCCGTTCGTAAACAGATCAGGCCGGGCCGCCGTCTGACCGAATTGAAAGTCATGCAGATAGAGGGGATTAATGGCCGGGGCGAGTCCCACATAATGACGCCCCTCGGGTAAAAATTCCTTCGCCCACTTTGCCACACCCGCCTTGACAGGCGAAGTATCCAGCACCACCGCGCCTTCCTTTAAATCGGGCGCAATGAGTTCCAGCGTCTCGCGCACCTGGCTGACATGAATGGCAAGCGCCACCACCTTTGCATCGCGCGCGGCGCTCGGCAGGTTGTGTTCCGCCTTGTCAATCGCGTCTTTTTGCAGGGCGTCGCGTTCTAAATCCGCTTTGATGTCGTAGCCGACGCGCAAAATCGCATCCTTGTGAGCCGCCAGCGCCAGCCCCATCGAAGCGCCGATCTGACCGAGTCCGATGATCGTAATTTGAACAGGCATGAGAACCTCGCAGAAGTTTGATAAAGCAATTATATAATACCTGCGGTCAAAAATTGCGTTTTCCCCCACATAAAAAAAGCGCAATTTTTGACCGTGAGAGGTATACTGCCTGCATCTCGTTAATACCCAAGTTGCCGCTCTGCGAAATTTGCGCAGGATTTAACGCAAAGACGCGGAGTCGCAAAAAGAAGAATTAAACCCTGGCGCCTTGGCGACTTTGCGTTAAAGGTTTCAGTTGAGATAGTTCAATGAATATGCAACCTGCGTTAAATACGAGAACCGCGGACGCCGACCGCGGTTCTCTTGGTAAAGGAGGAGAAGAGAAATCACCTTACGCACGTAAATTTATCATGGTTGTCCGAAACGTACTTGACGCATAACCTACGCTTCCCCTACGATTGTCCGACAACTAACAGGACTGTAAAGGCTTTCGGAGTTTTCTGGAGGACGACTCTCATGACATCTCCTTCCATCAAGATTTATCTTGGCGAATTGAATCACACTGCCATTGGAGATTTACGCATCGCCGCCTCCGACCGGGGGTTGGTTGCCGTTGAATGGGCAGAATCCCAGCCCGGGCTGATTCGCTACCTCTTCCGCCTGAAGGCAACCGTCGAACAAAACCAGAAGGCCGTCCACCCCTACGCAAAGGAGTTGGGCGAGTATCTCAAAGGCAAACGCCGCAAATTCACCTTCGCCATTGACTGGAACACCCTGCGCCCGTTTCAGCAGAAGGCGTTGAAAGTGGTCTACGCCATCCCTTACGGGGAAATCCTCACCTACGCCGATGTCGCCGCGCAGATCGGGCACCCCCATGCCTACCGCGCCGTGGGGCGGGCCAACGCCACCAACCCCATGCCGCTCGTCATCCCCTGCCACCGCCTCATCGGCAGGGACGGCAAACTCCACGGCTACGGTGGCAAAGGCGGACTCAAAACCAAGGAATGGCTGTTGAAGATGGAAGGCGCGGTGATTGCGTAAAGGATATGATACACTCCAAAAATCATAACCTGAAGCAAGTCAAAAAATAATTTTCCATTTCTCCATCAACCACCTTGAACATCCTCTCCCAACTTTTCTGGACCTTTCTCAAAGTTAACCTGCTCAGCACCTCCGGCCCCGCCTCGGTGGGATTGCTCTATCACGAAGCAGTGGGCAGATTCGTCACCGAAAGTCAATTCGTGCAGGCGGTGGGCTTCTCCTCCGTTTTGCCCGGAAGCGACGCGCTTCAACTTGCCATGTACGTCGGCTATGCCGCCGCCGGAATCCCCGGCGGGCTGGTGGCGCTGACCGCCTCGATCCTGCCGCCCACCGTCATCATCCTCGGCGTGACCATGATCCTGCACCGCCTGCGCCGCGAAGCCTGGGTGGGTCATTTCGTGGAAGGACTCGCCCCGGCCATTTCCGTGTTGATGGTCTTCACCGCATGGAAGATATTTCAAAAGGGCGGCGAAACCGGCTGGATCGGCTGGGGCATCGGCATCATCAGTCTGATCGCCATGGGGCGCAAAGCGCCGGAGCGTGTCGTTGTCCTCATCGCCGGTATCGCCGGGATATTGCTTCTTTCCTCATGAATCGCTCCAAGTTTTCCATCTGGCTCAGCCTGCTATGGATGTTTCTCAAGGTAAACCTGCTTTCCCCTTCCGGCCCCGCCTCGGTTGGGCTGCTGTACAAGGAAGCGGTTGGCACGATCATGACCGAGGAACAATTTGTGGAGGCGGTTGGCTTTTCCAACGTCCTGCCGGGGAGCGAGGCGTTGAAACTTGCCATGTTCGTCGGCTATGCCGCGGGTGGAATCCCCGGCGTGTTCACCGCTTTGCTTGGCGCGGTCCTGCCTCCCACCGTGATGATGCTGGCGGTGGCGTCCATTCTGCAGCGGTTTCAACAGGAAGACTGGCTGCAGGGTTTTGTAAAAGGCATGAGCCCGGCCATCGCCGCGCTCATCATCATGGTGGCCTGGGAACTCTTTCACGTGGGCCAGACAAAAAAAATAGACAAACGCACCCTCTTCATCGCCGCCCTGAGCGCCATTGCTTTGTGGTTCGAAGTCCCCTCCCCGCTGGTCTTGCTCGGCGCGGGAATTTTGGGCGTATTTTTATTTCGTTGAACGGATATTCCCATGACCACTGGCTTATTGATTGCGACAAACGGATTTAAAGGAACGTGGCCTTCCATCGAATATGGGACGTGGCTCGCGGCGACTCTCAAAGTCCGGGCTACGCTTCTTGGCGTGACCGAGAATCTGAATCCTGCCGCGATAGACGATCACCACCCGTTGGAGGATGTCTTCGAGCGCGCCACCCAATTGTTCCAAACAAACGGCGTTGAATATGACCTCGTCGTTGAAAACGGGAACGCGGAGGATATCATTCCGCAAAAGGCAAAAGGGAAGGATTGCATCGTTGTGCTTGGTCCGCTGGGACGTCCGCAATTGCGCCGCATCTTGACGGGACGTTCCATCCGTCATCTGATGGAGGAAATCGAACAGCCGATCCTGTATGTGCCGGAAGCAAAACTTCCGCTGAAAAAGGTGTTGATCTGCATCGGCGGACTCGGTTACGAAGTCACAGCCGAACACATCGCCATGCAAATGGCGATGAAAAGCCGCGCCGAGGTGACTCTGCTTCACATCGTCCCGCCGATGGATTTGGATTACCCGACAGCGCGAACCGTCCGCGAGCATTGGCAGACTCTCGCAGAGACCGATACCCCCGTTGGGCGGAGTCTGCGCCAGGCGCTGGACGTGGCAAAAAGCGATGGGTTGACCGCAAACATAAAAACACGTCAGGGCAATGTGGTGGAGGAGATACTGGCTGAGATCAAGGCTGGGAATTACGATTTGCTTTGCATGGGGTCGCCATACAGCACGAACGCCCTGCGGCAATTGTATGCCCCCAATGTGACGGCGGAAATCGCCGAAAACGCGCACTGCCCGGTGTTATCTGCAAGGTATAAGAGGGAATAAATCAATTACGGCGTAATGCCCACAGGCGCGTAAGAGAACGTGCCTGTCTACGCATATTATATTCCCGGCGTATATTTTTCCTCCCATTCCGCAATGGCCGCGCGGATGGCGCTTTTTATGGTCGGAT
>JBBIUO010000280.1:0-5838 GCA_037440205.1 Chloroflexota bacterium | reverse complement strand
ATCACGTTTTTGCAACCCCCCAACCGGGAATTCCCCCATCATTTAATCCTGCAATCCTTCCACTTTTTCATGCCCATCATCGGCATTATCATGCTCGCGCAGGGACTGGCAGACTTTGGAAGCCTGCTCTTCAACCGCCGCGCGCGCAACAAGGAATGGGAAATGGCTGTCGCATCCACTTTGAAAAATCACATCATCCTCGTCGGGCTGGGACATCTCGGCTATCGCGTCGCGCTCAAACTGCATGAAATGGGCGAACAGATCGCCGCCATCGAATTCAACGCGAACACCGATACGCTGAACATCGTGCGCGGGCTCGGCATCCCCGTCATTCACGAAGACGCCACGCGCCCCGCTTCGCTCGAAGCCGCAAACGTCAGAACCGCGCGCACCATCATCATGGCGAGCCAGAACGACGCGATGAATCTCCAGATCGCCCTCAAGGCGCGAAGCATGAACCCGAAAATAAAAGTCGTCGTCCGCATTTTCGATGAAGACTTTGCCCATTCGCTTCAAGACCAGTTTGGTTTCGTGGCACTGAGCGCCACCGAAATGGCCGCGCCTGTCTTTGCCGCCGCCGCATCGGGCGTGGATATTACAAACCCCATTTCAGTCGAAGGTCAATTGCTCAGCCTTGCGCGGCTCACCATTTCGGAAAACGCCCCCTTCGCAAATAAAACTGTCGGCTATGTGGAAGACAATTACCACCTCAACATCGTCCTGCTCCGCCACGACCATCAATCCGAAATGCACCCGACGGACAAGAGTCCGCTCAAAGCGGGAGATACGATTGCCATCCTCGGCGTGCCGGAGCAACTCAATCAACTGCTTCACGATAATGAAGGAATATGACAGTCCTCCGCTCATCGGCATCGTCGGCCCATGCGGGTCGGGAAAATCCACGCTGGTCGCCGGGCTGGAAAAGCACGGCTATCACTGCCGCCACATCGCGCAGGAACATTCCTACGTCAAACACATGTGGCAGGTCATCACCAAACCCGATATCCTCATCTTCCTCCACTGCTCGTTCGAAAACTCCACCACTCGCAGAAAACTGAACTGGTCGCTTGCCGATTACGAGGAGCAACAACGCCGCCTCTCGCACGCCCGCGAACATGCCCACGTCATCATTGACACCGATCCATTAAGCCCGGACGAAGTCCTCGCCCGGGCATTGACCTTCTTAAGGGAATTCACCCAATGAAAAAGATTTTCCTCCTCCCGGTCATCGCGCTTCTTCTCCTACCCTCCTGCCTGCCAGCCAGACAATTGACAGAATCTCCCCGTGAGTTGGATCCCGCCGACCGTTCCCTTTACAAAGACGGCCTCGCTCCAGAATATCAAAACGTGTTGAACGAACTTCCCTGCGCGACGGTTTACGATTTGAAATTCAACATCGCCGACGATCTGTATCACATCACAGGGAGCGAAACCGCAATCTACACCAACGCGGAAGACGTGGCATTAAGCGAAGTGAAATTCCGCCTCTTCTCCAACATCCTCGGCGGCGAGATGCACGTGGACGAAGCGCTGGCAAACGGAGAAGCGATCATCCCCAATTACACTCTCGATGACAGCCTGCTCACCGTTCCGCTGAAACAACCTCTTCAACCGAAGGAATCTGTCACCCTGAGCATGGATTTCACCGTCACTGTGCCGCAATCGGTGGAATTGAATTTCGGCGTGCAGGCGTATTACGACGATGTCCTTGCGCTGGCGCACGCCTACCCCATGATCGCCGTCTACGACGACGAAGGCTGGAATGCCGAAATCCCGCCGCAGGATGGCGATGTGACCTATGCCGACATGTCGTTCTTTCTCGTCACAGTGGAAGCGCCGAAGAAGGTTGTGCTGGTCGGCTCCGGGCGGGAGATCAGCCATCAGGATAACGGGAGCAGGCAAACGGTCAAGTATGAAGCGGGGCCTGTGCGTGATTTTTATCTGGCGGCAAGTCCAAATTACGAGGTCTTCACGAAGGAAGCAAATGGAGTCACACTCCGATTTTATGCGCCCGATGATTTAAAGGCAGGCGCAAAGCGCGCCCTTGAGATCGCCGCGAATTCCATCGAAGTATTTGAAAAACGATACACGCCCTACCCCTACACCGAATTGGATTTTGTTTCGACGCCCACGCTGGCGTTGGGAATCGAATACCCCGGCATGATCGCCGTCACAGACAGAATCATCTCGCCCTATCATGATTACCTCGAAGGAACCATCGCGCATGAGGTGGGGCATCAATGGTTTTACAACCTGGTGGGCAACGACCAACTGGACGATCCCTGGCTGGATGAATCGCTCACACAATTTGTCACGCTTCAATATTTTTCAGATGAATATGGGCAGGGGGGATACGATGGTTTCCGCGCGAGTTTGGAAGGCCGCTGGGCGCGTGTTGGAAACGATGAGATTCCCGTTGGCCTGCCCGTGAAAGATTACGCCGACAATGAATATGGGAGCATTGTTTATGGCCGCGGCCCGCTTTTCTTTGAAGCCCTGCGCGAGAAAATAGGCGAAGAGAAATTCGACAAGTTCATGAAGGCTTACGTGGAGGAGAACTCCTGGGGCATCGCCACGCCTGAAAATTTGAAACGGCTCGCCGAACAAAACTGCAGCTGTGACCTGACCGCCCTTTTTGAAGAGTGGGTTTACCCGTAATCAGTGCTTCACGAAAGCGCGTATTTGGCGGTCTCTACCGCCTGGTTTGCGCTAGAGAGCGCAGACTACGCGTGGTTTTCGTGATCTACTGATAATTTTTGCGCTCCAGCCGCCGTCCCTTCGATGAACTCAGGGCAGGCCCCGGCGGCGTTCTGCGGGGAAATCCTTCGCCGGGGACGGCGAAGGGAGCAGTTCTCTCTCTCTTTGAAAAAATTTACCCATAATTTTTTCATTCGGAGTATAATGGCGTCCGCGCCAGCCAAAGGCTGGCATTTTCGTGGATGGAGTTAAAACATGCGTAATCGAAATACATGGTTAATTTTAACCGCCCTGCTCGTAGCCTTTTCGCTATGGGTGGACTTGAGCAAGAATATCACGATCTACAACCCAATTGACAACACGCCGATCGTGGATCGCAACGTGGACATAAAACTGGGACTCGACCTGCGCGGCGGGCTCCAGGCGCTTCTCGAAGCCGATGTGCCTGCCGATACAGCCGTCTCTGCAGAGGAGTTGCAAAACGCCTCGAACATTCTGGAAAACCGCGCGAACGCCCTGGGCGTGAGCGAGATCAGTATGGTGACCGCAGGCGAACGCCGCATTGTGGCCGAGTTCCCCGGCATCACCAACCCGGAAGAGGTTGTGGCCGCCTTAAAGCAAACTGCCTTGCTGGAGTTCGTGGACATGGGTAATTCACCCGTGCCTGCCGGCACCACCATCAAGACAGATTTTGGAACCACGACAGCAACCGACGCGACCGCCACACCCGAACCCGCTGCCACCCCGGCCGCCGACGGAAGCACGCCCACCCCGGCGCCTGAAGAGACCGTTTACCACACGGTAATGACCGGCACAGGCCTGCAAACCGCCACCGTGACCCGAAGCCAGACGGGACAATACCAGATCGCATTCACCCTGAAAGGCGATGCGACTGACATATTCGGTGAATACACCACGAGCCACGTAAAGCAGTACCTTGCCATTGTGCTCGATAAACAGGTGATCTCAGCCCCGGTGATCAATGAACCGATCACAAGCGGCGAAGGCGTGATCTCCGGCAGTTTCACACAAGAGGAAGCGCAGACGCTGGCGGTTCAACTCCGCTCCGGTGCACTGCCAATCCCGATCAAGGTGGTGCAAAGCCGCACCATTGGCGCCACCCTCGGCGAGGAAAGCATCCGCAAGAGCGTGCAGGCCGGCATCATCGGCATGGTGGTGGTGATCCTGTTCATGGGATTCAACTACCGCCTGCCCGGTGTCATCGCCGACCTGGCTTTGATCTGCTATGCCCTGTTCTCCCTGATGCTGTTCAAGACAATTCCCGTTACGTTGACCCTGCCCGGCATTGCCGGTTTCATCCTCAGCGTGGGCATGGCGGTGGATGCGAACGTGTTGATCTTCGAGCGTTTGAAGGAGGAACTGCGCGCAGGCCGCAACCTGCGTCAGGCCATTGATCTCGCGTGGAGCCGCGCCTGGCCCTCCATCCGCGATTCAAACACCTCCACCATCATCACCTGTGTGATCCTGTTCATCTTCGGTAACACATTCGGCGCCAGCATCGTGAAAGGCTTTTCCGTCACCTTGGCCATCGGTGTTCTGGTGAGCCTGTTCACGGCCATCATCGTCACACGCACGTTCTTGCACACGGTGCTCGATAACATGAAACTCGCCGAACATCCGCGCTGGTTCGGTCTTTAGGAGCGCGCAATGAATATCATCAAAAATCGTTATCTCTATTTTCTAATTTCCCTGCTCGTCATCGTCCCGGGCATCATTTTCATGGGATTGACCTGGCAGGAAACCAAAGCCGGTCCCCTGCAACTCGGCATTGACTTCCGCGGCGGCTCCCTGCTCGAGGTGCAGTTCGAGGGCAAACGCCCCTCTGCGACAGAGATCTCCGCGCTGTACAAGGAATTCTCCACAGCAGAACAGCCGATTGCCGATCCCATCATTCAATCGCTGGGCGAAAGTTCGCTTTCCATCCGTTCGAAGGCCATGACCGACGAAACGAAGGGACAGATCGTGGCCGAGATGGAATCCCGTTTCAACACCAAGGTCACGGTGGAAAACTTTACCTCCGTCAGCGCCTCGGTGGGCAAGGAAGTGACCCAGGCGGCCGGCATTGCCATCCTGTTTGCGGCGGCGGCGATCCTGATCTATATCTGGTGGGCGTTCCGAAATGTGGAACACGCCTATCGTTACGGTACTGCCGCCATCATCGCCATGCTTCATGACGTGCTGGTGGTTCTCGGCGTGGAAGCCATCTTCGGTTATCTCCTCGGCTGGGAGGCGGATTCACTTTTCCTGACCGCGCTTCTCACCGTGATCGGCTTCTCCGTGCACGACACAATTGTGGTGTTCGACCGCGTCCGTGAAAATTCCCTGCTGTACCGCAGGGTCGAATACGAAAAGATGGTCAATCATTCCATCGTGCAGACGCTGGATCGTTCCATCACCACACAGTTGACCGTGATGTTCACGTTGTTTGCGCTGGTGCTGTTCGGCGGCGAGAGCATCCGTCACTTTGTGGTCGTCCTGCTCATTGGTATTTTCAGCGGAACGTATTCTTCCATTTTCAACGCGGCCCCCATTCTGGTTGTTTGGGAAAACCGCGAGTGGAATACGTGGTTCAAGCGAAAAGAAGAAGCGGCGATCTAATTCACCCAAAAAGGACATCGTGCTTCGATGTCCTTTTTTGATTCCTACCGTACAAATGTCGTTGCGAGGGCGTTCCCTTCGACAGGCTCAGGGCAGGCGTCGGGAAGTGCGCCCTCCTCGCAACGACATAAACAATTGGAAAAATTTTATGACCGAAACCTTTTTTATTTTCTTACGCGGCCTGCTGATTGGAATCTCCATCGCCGCGCCTGTGGGACCGATCGGTGTGTTGTGCATCCGCCGCACGCTGGCCGAGGGCAAATTGACGGGATTCCTCTCCGGCATGGGCGCGGCGAGCGCAGACATGGTCTACGGAGCCGTTGCCGCATTTGGATTAACGGTCATTACCGACCTGTTGGTTGGGAATGCGTTCTGGTTAAGGGTCATTGGCGGATGTTTTCTCCTGTATCTCGGCATAAAAACGTTTCTCGAAAAACCATCTGAAGAGGCCGCGCAAGTCAAGCAGGGCGGGTATTTTGGGGCGTATCTTTCCACGTTCTTTCTCACCATCACCAACCCGAT
>JBBIUO010000279.1:0-5846 GCA_037440205.1 Chloroflexota bacterium | reverse complement strand
ATTCAGGATTTATTGGAAAAAACCGATCTTTCATATGTTCAATTTACCGGGGACGATCTACGCACGCAGGAATTATTTGCACGAGCCGACCTCGACAGACTAAAATCCATCATCGGCTCAAACCGCCTGCTGGTGATTGACGAAGCGCAACGGATCGAAAACATCGGCCTGGCGCTTAAACTTATTTTCGATCAACTGCACATCCACATCATGGCAAGCGGTTCCGCTTCGTTTGACCTTGCAAACAAGGTCAATGAGCCGCTCACAGGGCGGGCAATGACCTTCACTTTGTATCCATTCTCCTATGGAGAAATCCCCCTCGAACCACCATACGTTTCCAACAGTGAACGCATGGAGGAGTTCCTGCGATATGGCATGTACCCCAAAGTCATCACCCTGCCGCAGAATGAAAGGGAAAACTACCTGTACGATCTGGTCAACAACTACCTCTATCGCGACATTTTGACTTTTGAGCAGGTGCGGAAACCCAAAAAAATCATCGATCTTTTGTCTCTTCTTGCCCTGCAGATCGGTTCCGAGGTCTCGGCAACGGAACTTGCATCCCATCTTTCGATCTCAAAAATCTCCGTTGAAAAATACCTCGACCTTCTTGAGAAGATGTTTGTCATTGTGAATCTGCGCGGTTTCAGCCGCAACCTGCGCAAGGAGATTTCCAAAACATCGAAATATTATTTTGTAGATTTGGGATTTCGCAATGCTCTGATTCGTAATTTCAACCCGCTCACCATTCGACCAGATACTGGGGCAATGTTCGAAAACTTCGCCATTGTCGAGCGAATGAAAAAATACCTGCACCAAAGGCAATTTGCCAATTTCTACTTTTGGCGCACCTACGACCAAAAGGAAATTGACCTGATCGAGGAGCGGCAGGGGGAATTAAAAGCTTTTGAATTCAAATGGAAGGAGGGGCAGGGTAACTCGAAGGCAGCAGGCGAATTCACCAGCGCGTATGAAAACAGTCAGTATCAAGTTGTCACACCCCTGGGGTTGGACAGTTTTATAAAATAACGAATGCGCCCTTGCTTAAACGTTCGAGCGTTTTAAAAACTCCCTTGTCTCTTCGATCTTATCCTTTCCCACTTTTCCGTTCTGCTCCCAGTAATCCAGCAATTGAGTGATGGTCAACACCGCGTGCATGGAATAGCCCGCCTGTTCGAGCGATTCTTTCGCGCCGGATTGCCGGTCCACCAGCACGACGACATCCTTCACCACCAGACCGACCCCCGTCAGTTTTTCGATGGCTTCAAATTTGCTTCCGCCGGTGGTGGCAAGGTCGTCAATGACGACGACGGTTTCGCCCGCATGATACTCGCCTTCGATCTCCGCTTTCGTGCCATAGGTTTTCACTTCCTTGCGCGGGTAGATCATGGGATAGTTCCCTGCAAGGCTGATGGCGGTGGCGATGGGAATCGCGGCATAGGGCAGACCGGCAAGGCGGGAGAATTGGAGATTGGAAAGCAACGGCAGGTAGGCTTGCGCAATTTCGGCGAGAAGTTTCGGGTGGGAGATAATTTGTCTCAGGTCAATGTAAATGGGGGATTTGAGTCCCGATTTGAGGGTGAATTCGCCAAACTTAATACAGCCAGCATCAAGAAGCCCATCGGCCAATGTGGATAATTCGTGACCCAAAGGGGTGATTCGTAATTCGTCTGCCATGGTCGGATGCTCCCATGTGTTTATTGATTCCTGATGATCGCTGATTTAATTTCGAGGATCGAGTCTCGCAGTTCGGCCGCGGCCCTTGCGGGATTTTCGGCGCGGGCAATGGAACGGGAAACAGGAAGCAGGATTCCCTTGCCGTCTTTTCGCAGACCGGCTTTGAGCGTCGATTCCAATTCCCCGCCCTGCGCGCCGACGCCGGGCGCGAGGAACCACAAATCGGGGACGACGGCGCGAATCATTTCCATGACCTGTGGATGGGTTGCGCCAACGACGATACCCACGTTATTTTTTTCGTTCCACTGCTGGGCAAGTTTTGCAACATAAATATATAAAGGCATTGGCGTATCCGAACCCATTGGAAGCACAAGCAGGTTTTGCAGATCCATCGAACCCGCGTTGGACGTTTTGCAAAGCAGGAAGGCGCCTTTCTCCCTGTATTGGAGGAACGGCTCGATGGAGTCTTTTCCGAGATACGGATTCAGGGTGATGCAGTCTGCGCCGAGATGCTCGAATGCGGATTTGGCGTACGCCTCGGCGGTGGAAGCGATGTCGCTGCGCTTCGCATCCAGGATGATGGGGATGCGCGACCCCATTCGGTTTGACTCTGCGTTGATGGCTTCGATGACCTGTTTGAGGGCGATCCAGCCTTCGGCGCCGAAGACTTCAAAGAAGGCGGCGTTGGGTTTGAATGCCGCGGCGTAGGGCGCTGTTTGTTTGATCAGAGTCAGGCAAAAGTCGAGGGCGGAAGCGGGGGTTGGCTCTTTCAGGTCAGGGATGTGGGGGTCGAGTCCAATGCAGAGAAGGGAGGAGGAGTCGTCAACTCGTTTTTCGAGAAAGGAGAAAAAGGTTTCCATGGGGGATAGTATACAGGGAAACAAGTAGACATGGAAACAGGAAATGCGACTTGTGTTCCTGTGTACCTGTTTACGTGTCTACCTGCTATTCGACAATCGTTTCCCACTTGCCCATGTTTCGATAATAGAAGACTTTCAGCCAGCCGAACTGATCCCAATAGAACGCATCCCAGATGTTTCCGCCGAAGCCGCGGCATTCTGCAAAGAGGAAATCCTCGGGCAGGGTATCGGGCAGATCGCAAAGGTAGGACTCAACATTGCCGTCATCGGGCATGGATGGGACAGTGCCCTCGCGCGAGTTGGTGAGGTTGGGGGTGGGGACACAGTCTTCGTACCATGAGCCGTTGCCATCGGGCAGGCGGCAGACGGATTGATCCTCGAACTTGGCGAGAGGATAGGTGTAGGCGTCGTAAACCTTGTTGCTGGAGTTGAGCAGGCGCACGGTATCGCCGCCGTCGCTGAGCAATATCTTGGTTTCGAGACCATAGAAGACGACGCGTTGGCCGGGGATGAGAACGAGATCGGGCAACACAAACGGGCTTGACCCTTCATCGGCTTCGTCGTCTAGTTTCCAGCCTTTGAGGTTGATTTCCACCGGGCCGAGGTTTTTGATCTCGATGAATTCGTCGTAGACATCCACGCTGCCATCCTGATTCCAATCGTAGCCGGGACGGGCGAGGAATTCGTTGATGACCGGGCGGCCGGTGGGCGGTTGGGTGGGCGCACGGGTGGGCGTTTTTGTGGGGGTGGTGGTCTTTGTGGGCGTGAGGGTTTTGGTAGGCGAGGCAGTGACAGGGGTGCTGGTGGCCGTAGGGGTGGGAGTTGGAGAATTGCCTTTCTTTGGGGTTCCCCAAATATCGCCGCCGTTAGCATCCTTGCCATTCTTTACAATACCTGTGTTGGTAAACCAAGCAGTGTTACCATCAGGAGTCGTGACAACTCTTTCCATCGTTCCATAAGTTGAACTACTGCCAGCAGGCCAACTACCACCGTCACTATTGGCAGTGTCAATAACAGTATTGGAACCATCTATCAATTGCAGAGTTTCCCCCTCGTTGGTGAGACCTAACGAACCATCAATCTGATCCGCTGTTATGTCGGAAACTGTGTTTTCGCTATCTTCCAAAAGGAAATAACCGCCCGGATCAATTTTGCCTGTCAAAATAATTTCGCCTGCGCTATCAACCAATTTCCAGCCAGTAATATCAATTTGAGCGGTGCCGGGATTGTACAATTCGACCCATTCATCACTACTATTTGCCGCTGTGCCAGCCCATGCTACCTCACTAATAACGATGGACATACCACCAGACGGCGTAGGAGTGGGAGTACTTAAGGGAGCAGGATTCTTTGGGGTTCCCCAAATATCAAGTCCATCAGCATTCTTACCATTGTGGATGAAGCCTGTATTTGTCGTCCACGCGTCATCGCTGTCCGGCGATGTAACAATCCTTTCCATTGTGCCGCGTGGTTCTGTATCTTTATCGCCAGCGGGCCATTCGCCGCCATTTCCATTTGCTGTATCAATAAGTATATCTGACCCGTCGAACAATTGCAGGATTTCACCACTATCAGAGAGACTTAATGAACTACTGATGTAATTTGATGCAATATCGGAGACCGTAGTCTCATTCTTTTCCAACAGAAAATATCCGCCCGAGGGAATAATACAATCAGGGGTGCAGTTTGCATTTAAAAAAATGATGGTTGTGGCATTATCCTTCAATTTCCAACCAGCTATATCAATGGGAGACGGGCCCGGATTGTATAATTCCACCCACTCATCTGTATTGCGCGCGGTTGAAGTGCCTGCCCAGGCCACTTCACTGATGATAACCAGCATCCCGGCGGCAGGCGTGACAGTGACACTGGCATCGTCATCTTCTGTTATGGAACCATTGTTTGGCGTTGAGTCAGTATCTAACAATGTGCTCGATGTTATCTCTGCAAAATTTGTTTTTGCGCCGGTGGTAGCCGCTGTGGCTATTACGCGCAATGTTGCAGTTGCGCCTGCGCCGCTGGGAGCGAGGGTTCCAACAGTCCATATCCCCATACCACTATTGTATGTTCCACCGCCATCATCTGAAACATAATTCAGACCCGCAGGCAGAATATCTTTCACCGCCACATTGTTGGCCTCACCAGGACCTGCATTCGTTGCTGTGATAGTGAAAGTCACGTTACCACCCAGCAAAGGAGTTGCATTATCAACTGTCATTGCGAGGCTCAAATCGGCAGATGGTGCTCCGCCATAATCGTCTTCAGTTTTGATACCATTTCCAGGAGTTGAATCGGGATCAAATTGGTCACTTGCTGATAGTTCTGCAAAGTTTGTGGATAACGGCAGATTGGCCGTAGCCGTGATATGCAAAGTGGCGCTTGCACCGCTTGCAAGGGATGGAATTGCCCAGGTGCCTGCATTGTATGGGTACGCACCACCGCCATCATCATCTGAGACATAAGCAAAACTGGCAGGCAAGACATCCGTAACTGTTATATTAGTTGCAGTATCACCACCCGCAGCGTTATTCAGTGTTATCGTGAATACGATATTATCTCCGTTGTTTGGAGTGGGGTTGTCAATACTTTTGGACAGGCTTAGATCCGCTATTTGCGGCGTCACCGAAACGCTGGCATCGTCGTCTTCGTTCGTGGAATTGTTTCCTGGAGTAGAATTCGGGTCGATCTGATTGCTTGACCATACTTCCGCCTGGTTTAGTTTGATACCGGGTGAGGAGGCAGTTGCCACAAGGTTAAGGGTTACACTTGAGGCGCTTGCCAGATTGCCAATATTCCAAATTCCAGACAAACTATCGTATAGTCCGCCAGCGGGAACAGTTGTGTGAGATGAATAGGTCAAGCCTGCTGGCAATAAGTCTTTGACTGTTACACCAGTCGCATTATTGGGACCTGCATTGTTCACTGTGACAGTAAAGGTAACGAGATCATTCTTATCCGGCGTCGGATTGTCAACTGCCATTGTGACACTCAGATTTGCAGTGTCGGGATTTAACGTTACGCTGGATTGGTCATTAGCGACATTATTGTCATATTGATCGGAAGTTGATATAGCCGCCATATTTACAATCGGGCCAGGAACATCCACAGATGCAGTGATTTGAAGGGAAGCGCCTGCGCCTGCCCCAAGAGGAGATGGCAAAGTCCATAATCCGGAACCGGGCACATATGTTCCTCCCCCGGTATGTGACACGTAAGAAAGCGAGCCTACTGGCAACAAATCAGTCACAGTCACATTAGTGGCAGAATAAGCCCCCCCATTTTGCACATTAATTGTGAAAACAACATTGC
>JBBIUO010000278.1:0-5852 GCA_037440205.1 Chloroflexota bacterium | reverse complement strand
TGGATCCGTGCGCTGGATATGGGATCGCGCTTTTCCGATTTTGGATGAGGAGACGGGCAGGGTCATAAGCGTGGCAGGGATCGCGGCGGATATCACCGAACGCAAACAGGCCGAACAAAGGATACAGGATCAGATCGCACGCCTGAACGCCCTGCGCGCGGTTGATACCGTCATCTCCTCCAGCCTCGACTTGAAATTAAGCCTGAACTCGCTTCTGCCGCACGTGATCGAACAACTCCGTGTGGATGCGGCGGATGTGCTGGTCTTCAACCCCGGGCTCCTTCAACTGGAATATGCCGCAAGCATCGGCTTTCACTCCGAGGCGGTCGAACAAACCATGCACGGGTTGGAATACGGCCCTGCCGGGGATATTGTCCTCAAGAGACAATCCCTATACATCCCAGACCTGCAAAAATATCCCTGGGAACCGGGTCACGTGCCTTTTCATAAAAAGGAAAACTTCACAAGTTATTATGGCGTTCCGCTGGTGGCAAAGGGGCAGGTCAAGGGCATCCTGGAGGTCTTCTCGCGTTCCCCGCTCGACCCGCAACCCGATTGGCTCGATTTCCTGAACGCCCTGGCAGGCCAGGCCGCCATCGCCATTGACGACGCCCAGCTATTCGACAGCCTGCAACGTTCCAACTTTGAGCTTGCCATCGCCTACGATGCCACCATCGAAGGCTGGTCAAGGGCGATGGATTTACGCGACAAGGAGACGGAAGGACACACCCGCCGCGTCACTGACTTGACCTTGAAACTGGCCGGCCTATTTGGCATTGGCGACGCCGAAAAAGTTCACATCCGCCGCGGAGCGCTCCTGCACGACATGGGCAAACTCGGCGTGCCGGACGCGATCCTGTTCAAGCCGGATAAACTCACCCCGGAAGAATGGCAGATCATGCGCAGGCATCCAGCCTACGCATACGAAATGCTTTCGCCGATTGCCTACCTCAGGCCGGCCCTCGACATTCCCTATTGTCACCATGAAAAATGGGACGGCACCGGATACCCGCGCGGCTTGAAAGGGGAACAAATTCCGCTTCCGGCGCGCATCTTTGCCGTGGTGGATGTATGGGATGCCCTGCGTTCCGACAGGCCCTATCGCAGCGCCTGGTCGAAGGAACAGGTGCGCGAGTTCATTCGCGCCGAAGCCGGCAGGCATTTCGACCCGATGGTGGTGGAAACCTTCCTGAACATGGATATTGAGAGCCAGCCGGGTTTTTGAACGGCGCTTGATCCATTCGTTCTTTAAATGCAAAAACGCCTCCGGTTCGGGATTTCTTCACAGGGGGCGTTTTCTTGCAGGATTGTCCCGACTAATCCGTTTGCATCTTCATCCTGTATTTTTTGATCGCGCGCCATCCCACCAGCATTTTCTCCTTCTCATCCCACAGACGGAAATACAGCGAACTCAAACTTTCCCGCAGGGTAAGCGGCTGGATCTGAAAAAGCGGATTCTCCTGATGGCATTGTTCCAGTTTGTAGTTGGGGATCTTCGGGCTGAGATGGTGGATGTGATGAAAACCGATATTGCCCGTGAACCATTGCAGGACCTTCGGCAGTTTGTAGAACGAACTGCCGTCCATGCCCGCCTTGAAAAATTCCCAATCCTTGTGGCGCTCCCAATAGGTGGGATCGAAATTATGCTGAACGTAAAACAGCCACACGCCCGCGCCGCAGGCCATCAGCAAAATGGGCAGTTCCACCATGAGGTAGGCCTGCCAGCCGATGTGATACACAACCCAGCCGACAAAGCCAACGAGGGCGATGTTCGTCCAGATCACGCTATTCTTTTCGCGTTTGCCAGAGCCTCTGTCCCAAAAGCGATGCGCGAACACAAAGACGATCAACGCGCCGATGGTGAACAAAATGAAGGGACTCCGCATCACGCGATAGCCGAATTTTTTGTACCAGGGCGCGGAGAGATATTCCTCCACCGTCATGGTGTACACATCGCCGACGCCGCGCCGGTCGAGGTCGCCGGCGGTGGCGTGGTGAATGGCATGGGAATGTTTCCACGCATAGTAGGGAGTCCACACCGCCACGCCGAGCAACAGCCCGAGGCGGTTGTTCGCAAGCGGCGTCTTGAAAAACGACCCGTGACAGCAATCATGGAAAATGATGAACATCCGCACCATGAATCCCGCCGCCGGGATCGCGATCAACAGCGTAAGCCAGTACCCGATCTCAAGACTGCGATACGCCAGATACCACAACACAAAAAAGGGGATGACCGAATTGAACACCTGCCACAGACTGCGCCAGGTCTCCGGGTAGGCGTATTTCGAAACGATGGATTGCCAGTTTATTTTTCCAATGCTCATGTTGAATCTCCTTTGAACCTTTCTTTATCGTACAAATGTCGTTGCGAGGGCGCCAGCCCGAAGCAATCTCCGTGCAAGAATATAACCCGGATGGGAAGCCAGCGTCACTGTTTTTTTTCTGCCAAACCTTTGTATTCCAGATAGGCCGTAACGCCGTTGATCCAGTTTTGCAGGCCGTCAATGCGAATGGACGGGTCTTCGCAATTGCTGAAAATGCCGCCGCTGAATTTTTCGGCGGTTTCATCTGAGATGCTCCAGCCGCAGTTGTTATTCGGTAACTGCCGCGCCTGCACATAAGTGATGAGGGCGCGTATTTCAGGGTCGAGCCATTCGTGATCTTCGCCGGAAAGATAAAACGCCTGTGCCAGCGCCGCCAGCGACTCGATCTTCGTGGCCGAGGACATGCTGGTATTCTTCAAGTTGAGCGAGCGGACTTCCCCGGCGATGACCGTTTTTGCGATCTGCAAACTGTATCCCAAATCTGCTTTGGTCAGGGAATCCTGCCGCGCCAGCATGGCAAGCGCGTGACTGTGCCAGTGATCCTCGGTGACCGGTTGCGCGATCATGAATTCGTTCACTCCGCGCGCCTGCTTCAACCAGAAATCGTTGCCCGTCATTTCGTAGAGTTGCATCAAGGCGAGAAGGCTTTCGCCCGGAAAGTACGTCACGTAAAAATCGGCATCCACTGTGCCGCCAAAATGCGGATCGTACGAATGATAAAACCCACCCTCCGGCTTGCGCATGGAAACGATGAAGTAGCCGAGTTCGATTGCAGTTTCCAGCAGGTTGCGATCGTTCAGAAAAAAATCCCCGCTGGCCTGCCAGCGTTTGTAGATGGCATCCACCGTCAACGCCGCGCCGCCCAGTTGACACGTGCCTTCGGTGTAAAGGCAGTCCCCTTTAAATCGGGCAGGCTCTGTCACAAGCATTTCCAAATAATGATCGAGCGCGAGATCGCCCGCTTCGCAATATTTTAAATCGCCGGAAACCCTGCAAACCGTGAACAGCGCTCCCGTTCCCCCCATGAGGCGGACATGCGAAGGCGAGTAGGATCGTTCGCCCGTCATGAAATCCACCTGATAGGAAAGTTCGCCGTTCGGAAGTTGTTGCCGTACAAGATAATCCCCCGCCGCAAGAATGGATTCTTTCAATGGATCGTCCGCAATTGGAATGGACTCCGGAGTTCGCGCAGGCTTCGGCGTGGATGCAGGCGGAACATCCGCAGTGCTGGTTATGGAGGCCGCAGGCAATTCCCGGCCTGTTCGGAAAAACAACAAAGCCGCCAGCGCCAGAAAAAGCCCGACGATCCAGATGTATTTTTTATACCGCAAAGCCATGCCTCATTGTTCCATCAATTTCAGGGAGACTTCCCAAAGTTTTCAGATAATCAGTAGATCACGAAAACCTCGCGTAGTTTGCGCTCTCTGGCGCAAATTAGGCGTTAGAGAACGCCAATTACGCGCTTTCGTGAAGTACTGATAATTTCTGACCAAGTTCCTGCAAGGATACTTCAGCCAATGACGAAACCGTCAGATCGCCGGATACGCCCATTTTTTGAGTCAACGGATTTGGCGCCGCCACCACAAAGATTCCCGCACGTCGCGCGGCCAGTACCCCGTTTGGCGAATCCTCGAAGACCGCCGCTTCCGTGTTTCGGACGTCGAGCGCGTCCAATGCCTTCAGATAAATATCGGGGTTGGGTTTTGTCCTGCCGGGCGGCACATCGTCCTGGCAGATGATATGGTTGAAATAATGACGGATGCCGAGTCGGTTCACGTGCGGATCCACCCACGAATGCGGAGAACTCGAGCCGATGGCGATTTGCAAACCCTTTCGGCGGGCGTCTTCGATCAGATCAACGACGCCGGGCAGAATCGGACTCGCATGGATGATCGCGTCTGCTTCGACCCGGTAACGGCTTTTCATCGAAACAGCATCCAGCCGTCCCGAAGAAAGAAGCGAGAGATGTTCCGCCGCATCAAAGTTCGAGATGCCGTATCCGCCAATCGTCTTCTCCCATTCATGGACCGGTAATTCGAATCCATGATCGCGATAGATGGATTGCCAGACCAGCACCTCGGGTGTTTCGGTATCGAGAATCAGGCCGTCGAAATCAAAGATAAGCGCTTTGAGCATTTATGGAAACCGCCTTACAAATTCAGAGATCGTTTCCCACCCTTTGAGTTTATCGCCGCCTGCCGCCTTCAAAGAATCCATGATCCCCACGATTGCAGATTTCATGTAACGGTATTCGCGTTCGGCATCGGAAAGAGTGGTAAAGAAACGTGTGTGATCCATCCAGCCGTAAAAGTTGCAGGAGATGGAAATAAAATCGCGGCCGCGCCGGAGCGTGATGCGCGCGCCCTGTTTGTGTTCTTCATCGTACAGGATGATGCCGCCGTCTGCGCCTGTTTTGCCGATGCTTTGGCCGCTGTTGTATGTGACCCAGTTACTCATCAATGTCCATCCTGCTGATGTGCGATGCCTGCACACCCGCATTGGCAGGAACCGCCCGCACTGGCTGGCCTTCTTTTACAAAACGCGCGAGATGCTTCACCATCACCGCCTGACGCGAAGAAGCCTGCGCGCCGAGGTCTTCGAGCGCCGGCTCGAGCCACGCTTCATACGAGCGGACGTTCAAATAAACCTTTCGCCCGCGGCGGTCAGGCAAACCCGCCACCAGCGACGATATTTTTTCGCTGACATTCTGTTCATCGGGATGAATCAACGGCGTAAGCACAATGCCATACATGCCCGCCGTGACACTGACAAAACATTTCACATCCTGGCTTACGAATCCGATCACGCGATTCGGCGCAGGCTCCACTGGATGAAGCAATTGCGGCACGATCTGATAATGAAGACTCTGCACCGCGGGAATATCCACCGATTGAGTGCGCCTCCAACTCAAGCCGACAACTGATTCTGTTTTCTCGAGCAGACTCACGTCCCAAAGCCTTTGCCAGGCATAGACGGAAAACCCCGCCATGCGAAGCGTCGGAAAGACATCGCTCGACTCTTCCACCTCGGCAAGCACGTGAAACGCCTTCCACTCTCCAGCCTGAACGGCAAGATGTTCGATCAGGGCGGGCAGTTCAGGGTCGTTCAACCGGGAAGACGGCGCAAGATACAACAACTTTGCAAATGTATCGCCGCGTGTGTGAATCACTCCGCCCAGCAGAGCGGAATCGCCGCCGTTGACGATTGCCGCATACAAATGCCGTGCCGGGTTGATGTAGGCCAGCAATCCCATCGCGCTGAGGGGATGTCCGCGCGTAAGGGCGCGCGCGCTATCGAGGGTCAACACCGTGTTTCGATATCGCGCAATTACTGGCAGGTCGAGCAGGTCTAATGGACGAATGGTCATGATGTGTAAACGTTTGACGACTCCACCCGTATTTTACTTTACTTTGTAACCCGCCTTACGCGCTTTTCCCGTACCGCAACATTATGGTTTTTAAGAAAATAATCACGCAACGTCGCGTAGGGCGCGTTCTCTTACGCGCCCGTTGGCGTTAGAGAACGCCA
>JBBIUO010000277.1:2842-5859 GCA_037440205.1 Chloroflexota bacterium | reverse complement strand
TCATGTTCAACCCCGGCGTGAACCTGGTGGTGGGATCGTTCATGTTCATCATCATGCTGTTCTTTGCCGCGCCGCGCTATCATCCGTCCCTGCTGATCACGCCGACCATTTTCACCATCATTTATTTCATCGGGCTGGCGCGCTACCTCAAAACGCTTGCGCCCATCACGGATGAAGTCCGCGCCACGTTTGGCGAGATGAACACGCATCTTTCCGAATCGCTGGATGGCGTGGAGATCATGAAAGGCGCGGCGCAGGAAGGCGCGGAGGTGGATCGCTTCGTTTCCAATGCGAGAAAAGTGCGCAACGCCTTTGTCCGCCAGGGTGATCTCGAAGGGCGGTACATCGCCATGCTTTTGCTTGGCACCGCCTACGCGGGCGGACTTGTCCACGCGCTTTTGCTTTTCCGCGCGGGCATCATTGACCTCGGCGCGGTGGTCGCGTATTTCGGTTTGCTTCGTTTGCTTGAATTTCCCACCTTCACCTCCACCTGGGCGTATTCGCAGATTTCATCGGGGATGTCCAGCGCGCGCCGAATTTTGGAACTCATCAACCGCGAGACTCGCCTCGACCAAAACGCTTCGGGCCGGACCTCGGAGATGCGCGGCGAAGTGGAGTTTCGCGGCGTCTCGTTCAGTTACCCCAACGGCGAGAATGTCATCGAAAATGTTTCATTCAAGATCGAGCCCGGTCAAACCGTTGCCATCGTCGGGCAGACCGGCGCGGGCAAGACCTCGCTCGTGAAATTGATCAACCGCATCTATGATGTCGCTTCGGGTCAGGTGTTGATTGACGGCGTGGACGTGCGTGATTGGAATCTGGCGGCATTGCGTTCGCAGATTTCCATCATCGAGCAGGATATCTTTTTGTTCTCGCGTTCGCTGAGCGACAACATCGCCTTCGGCAAACCGGGCGCGACCAAAGAGGAGATCATCTCCGCTTCCATCGCATCGCAGGCGCATGATTTTATTTTGGAATTCGACCAGACCTATGCCACCGTCGTCGGCGAACGCGGCGTGACTCTCTCCGGCGGACAGCGCCAGCGCATCGCGCTTGCCCGGGCCTTTCTCACCGACCCGCGCATTCTCGTGCTGGATGATTCCACTTCCGCGATTGACTCGGCCACCGAGGACAAAATCCAGCGCGCCATTGCCAACGCCGCCCGCGGACGCACCACCTTCATCATCACGCACCGCCTCTCGCAAATCCGCTGGGCCGATCTGATCATCGTCCTCCGCAAAGGCAAAATCGCCGCCATCGGCACACACGATGAATTGATGCAAACCTCCGAAGCGTATTCGAGAATTTTTCGGGAATAACCATGTCATTGCGAGCGCGGAGCGCGAAGCAATCTCCACCTCCAACAATGAGATTGCTTCGGGCAAAGTACGCCCTCGCAACGACATTCTTTCAACAGAACCAATCGTAAATCGTAAATCAAAAATCGGAAATTTCCATGGGCTTCTTTGCCGGACTAAATGACGAAAAATACGACCGTCAATACAGCGACCGTGATCTCACGCGCCGTATTCTTGGATTCTTCAATAGCAAGGCCAGAGAGTTGGTCTCCGCCGCAATTTTAGTTATCGTGCTGGCATTCATCGGCGCGGCTCTGCCGGTGGTGGTCAGCCGCATGATTGACTTGTTGAAAGAGCAACCCACACCACAGCAGATCGCATTAGTTGGCGCTGTCCTCATGGGGGTCGGAGTCGGCTTATGGGGACTGAACTGGCTGCGGCGGAGTCTGATCGTGCGCGCGGTTGGCGATGTCGTTCTCGATCTGCGCACTCGCGCATTCCGCGCCGCCGCCGAGCATGATCTATCTTTCTACGATCAATTTTCATCGGGCAGAATCGTTTCGCGCATCACCTCCGATACGAATGATTTTGGGCAATTGATCGTCATCATCACCGATGTCGTTTCGCAGATGATGCAGGCCATCATCCTCGGCGTGGTGCTTTTTCGCACTGAATTGAAACTATCGTTGCTTTTGGTTGCATTCATGCCGGTCATCTTCGGCGTGGCCGCGGGCTTTCGCGCGTTGGCGCGCATCGTCACCAAACGCGGCATGAAAGCCATGGCCGATGTCAATGCCGCGATCAAGGAAACCATCAGCGGCATTTCGATTGCGAAAAATTTTCGGCAGGAGGAAAGCATCTTCGCCTCGTTCGACGAATCGAACCAGCAGTCGTATCGCGTGAACCTGCGGCGCGGCTTTGTGCTTTCGCTCGTCTTCCCGGTGCTCAACGCGCTTTCGGGTGTGTTCGTCGGCATCCTCATTTACGTCGGCGGCATGAGCGCGGAGCAGGGACTGGTGAGCATCGGCGCGTGGTATCTCTTCATCATGAGCCTCGACCAGTTCTTCTTCCCCATTTTGAATCTCACTTCGTTTTGGGCGCAAATTCAGGGCGGGCTTTCGGCGGCGGAACGAGTCTTTGCATTGATCGATGCGGACCCCAACGTGGTGCAAAAAGAAAAACAGGATGTGCCGCGACTCAAAGGCGAGATCGAATTTAGAGATTTCGATTTTAGTTATACGGATAAAGAGCCGATCTTACGTAACTTCAATCTGGTCATACAACCCGGAGAGACTCTCGCCCTGGTGGGACACACCGGCGCGGGTAAATCTTCCATTGCAAAATTGATCGCGCGATTTTACGAATTCCAAAACGGAGAGTTGTGCATTGACGGCCGCGACATTCGCACCTTTGATTTGACCCAGTACCGCCGCCAGTTGGGAATCGTTTCGCAAGTGCCCTTCCTGTTTTCCGGCACCGTCATGGATAACATCCGCTACGCCGCGCCGGGCGTTCCCGAAAGTGAAATGCTCAAACTCGCAAAAAAAATCGGCGACGGCGAATGGCTCGAAACCCTGCCCGACGGTCTGCGCACCGAAGTGGGTGAGCGCGGAAATCGCCTCTCGATGGGACAGCGTCAACTCGTGGCGTTGATGCGTGTGCTGGTGCAAAATCCCGCCATCTTCATTTTGGATGAAGCCACTGCCAGCATTGATCCGT
>JBBIUO010000277.1:0-2829 GCA_037440205.1 Chloroflexota bacterium | reverse complement strand
CAGATTCAACAGGCCTTGAATCTCATCCTGAAAAACACCACCAGCATCCTCATCGCGCATCGCCTGTCCACGGTCAAGGCCGCGGATCGGATCGTCGTCATGCAAAAGGGGACGATCATCGAGCAGGGGGATCACGACGGGCTGTTGAATCAAGGCGGACATTATGCCGAGTTGTACAACACGTACTTCCGCCATCAAAGCCTTTCGTACGTCGAGAAGGTGAAGGAAATGCTGGAGAGCAACGTCTCCTGACGTTGGACGCGGCAAGGTGTATTTCTCAAAGTGTCAATAAGGAATTCCCTTATTGACACTTTGGGCTTAAAATGCCAATAAGAGAACCCGTTGATTACCCACAATGCGTAGGAAGCGTTCTCTAACGCTGACAGAGCGTATTAGGTGCTACGGTGCGCTCTACGCGCGAGATGTGGGTAATCCTAAAGAGAACCTGTTGACAAATGCGAAAAGAAGATTTCTCATCCCTCACCGGCAAGGTCATTAAGGCAAAGCAGGGTTTTTATGCCTTCGTGCCTGTCCCCCTGCCGCCGCCGCTCAACTGGACGGACAACCTGATTTCCCTGTTATCAGCCGCCGAACGCGAACTTGCGCGGCTTGCACTATCGTAAAATATAGCCATGTCACCTGGCAAACGCTCTGCCTCATCTTCCAACAAGAACATCTCCATCAGCGGAGATGTGGTGGATAGCGTTGTCATCAACGGGGACAACAACATCGTTAACTATTTCAAAGGCGAATACGTTTCACTCAAAGAATATTACATCCCGCCCGACTCGGTCTTTCAACGCGTCCGCACGGAGGATTTTGTCGGGCGCGAGTGGCTGACGGCGAAAGTGGACGCCTTCCTCAACGACCCACAGCGCAAGTCGGGGGCATTCCTGTTGATCGGTGACGCGGGCGTGGGCAAGACTTCGTTCATGGCACACTTGGTCAGGGAGCGGAAGTATCTCCACTTATTCGGGGAGCAAGTGCCAGGGCAGGCGATGTTGCAGCGCGCGCTGCAATCGCTCGGCTCGCAGTTGGTCACGCGCTATCAGATTGATCCGTATAAAGACCGCGACACGCTGACGCAACTCGCGGTGTTTCCCGATTTTCTGGAACGCCTGTTGCGCCTTGCCGCGAACACGCTCACGGACGGCGAGAAGATTGTCATCGTCTGCGACGCGCTCGACGAAGCGGGCACTTTCCCCGATGGCAATGTCTTCGGTCTGCCGAACGTGCTACCCGATGGCGTCTATCTGATTCTGTCGCAGCGCCCCGTGAACGTCAAACTGCCAAACATCGAGCCGCTGAACGTCAAGCTCGAAGCACAGGGCGTGGATAATTTACAGGATATGGAATCCTACCTGGGCGGAGTCGCGAAGCGTGCCGAAGTGGCAAGTCAACTTCGGGCGAAGAATTATTCCGACGCGTTCTTCATCCAAACCCTGAAAGAGAAAAGTCTCGGGGTGTGGATGTACCTGCATTACGTCATCAAGGAGATCGAGGGCGGCTCGCGCGCGCCGCTGGATTTGTCGGAACTGCCCACGGGCTTGGTGGGCTATTACGCGGAGTATTGGCACAGGTGGCGGACAAACAAGCGCGGCGAGATTCTCCCCAAGTGGCGGAATCTGTACGCGCCGATTTTATCCACGCTCGCGGCGGCGCAGGACGCCATCACGGTGGAACGCCTGACGCAGTGGGCAGGGGTCAAAGCCAAACCCGATGAAGTACAAACGCTGCTGGGCGAATCGTGGCGCGCGTTCGTGACCGAAAAAACGGTGGACGGGAAAAAAGTATACGCGCCGTATCACCTGAGTTTCCGCGACTTCATCACGGGCAAAGTTGACCTTGATAAACTGGACACTCAGCGCGCGAACATTGTGCGCGACCTCTCCGAGCGGACGGTGGCGGCGCACATACGAATCATCCACGCCTTTGAAGCCGAATGCGGCGGGCAGTGGGAGCGACTCGTCGCGCAGGAATATCCGCGCCTGCACCTGAGCGCCCACCTGAACGGCGCGGGCGAATACGAGAAACTGCGAATCCTGCTCACCGAAGGCGAGGAGAAAATTAAATGGGCGGAGGCAAAGGAGCAGAAAGAGGAAACCTACGCAGGCTACTTGAATGACCTGGGTTACGTGTGGGGTTATGCCGAGCGCGAGCAGAACTACGCGCTGGCGATCCGCTGTATGCTGATCGAGAACAGTATTCATTCGCTGATTTCCAATATTTTCCCAGAGTTGTTGGCTCAGTTAGGTAAAACAAAAATATGGAGTTACCCCCGCTGTCTCATGACCATTCGGGAAAATTCAAACTCATATAATCAAGCCGAATCACTGAGATTGATCGCCCCCAATCTGCCCCCGCAACTACATCCAGAGGCACTTTCTGCGGCGCGCGAAATCAAGGACGAAGACTACCGCGCCCGCGTGTTGGCGGCTCTTGCGCCATACCTCACCGACGAACTCAAAGCACAGGCGCTTTCTGCCGTGCGCGAAATCAAAAACGAAGACTACCGCTCCCGTGTGTTGGCAGCTCTCATGCCGTACCTCACAGACGAACTCAAAGCACAGGCACTTCAAGAGGCGCTTGCTGTGGCACGCGAAATCAAAGATGCATCCATTCTTGCGGCTCTTGTGCCACACCTCGCCGACAACCTCAAAGCACAGGTGCTTCAAGAGGCGCTTTCTGCGGCACACGAAATCAATGCTGATAAAGATATATACGGTGCCCGCGTCCGTGCGTTGGCGGCGCTCGCGCCACACCTCACCGACGAACTCAAATTACAGGCGCTTTCTGCGGCACGCGAAATCAAAGACGAAGATGATCGCG
>JBBIUO010000276.1:0-5860 GCA_037440205.1 Chloroflexota bacterium | reverse complement strand
GCGAGATCTGGCACGAGGCGCAACGCTGGCTGAAAGGCGATCAATTCGACGCAGTGATGAATTATCTTTTCACGGCGGCTTCGTTGAGTTTCTTTGCGGGTCCGCATTTGGATATGGGCGTGGTCTCGCAGGCGGGCGGAATCAAAGACCGCGTGCATCGGATGGATGCGCACGGCTTCGCCCATGAAATGGATCGCATTTTGCATTTGTATTCAACGGACATCACCTCCGCGCAATTGAACCTGCTGGATAGCCACGACATGCCGCGCTTCCTTACCTGCGCGGGCGGGGACAAGGATGCGTTGAAGATGGCGTGGCTTCTCATGTTCAGCGTGCCAGGCGCGCCGTGCATTTACTACGGCGATGAAATCGGCGTGGACGGCGGGCACGACCCGGAATGCCGCAAGTCGTTTCCGTGGGATGAAAACCGCTGGGACAAGGATTTGCGCGAGTATGTGAAGGCGTGCATCCAGTTGCGCAAGGGACATCCGTCGCTGCGGCGGGGCAGGTACAAACTCGTCCATGCCGAGGGCGATGTGATGGCGTTCATGCGTTCGGATAAAAACGAACACCTGATTGTGGCGTTCAACGTTTCGAGGGAGGAAAAATCCATCGAGGTGAGTTTCGAGAAACAGCCGCAATTGATATTTGGCAAGGGCAAGATAACGGGCAACCGGATGACGATTCCGCCGAGGAGCGGGGTGGTGGTGAGGTAGCGGTTGGCGATTGGCAGTTAGCGATTAGCGGTTGGCGGTTAGCGGTTGGCACGCAACAGAATGAGTCGTTTTGGGTTGTAAATTTTGCAAGTCGTCGTCATTTGAAAATCAGATTCTTCGCTACACTCAGAATGACACCCAATGGGAGATAACATGACTGAAACCGAATCTCCAAAACCTGGAGTCATTCTCAGGGAGATTTTTGATGGATTGCAAAGCAGTGACGATACCAGCCGCCTGAACGCCATCTCAAAACTGTCCTCGCTCAATTACAGCAGTGAGGCCATCCGCTCGGAACTGGAGAAGATGGCGCTTCACGACAGCAACGGGGAAGTCCGCAAGCAGGCGCTTGCCGCGCTGGGCTTGCCGACGCAACGACACGTCCGCGAGCGGTTGAACAAACTGGGGATGAACAGCCGCCTCATCGTGCTGGACGAGATCAACGAGTGGGAACGAATCGGTCTGCTGGATGAAGCGAGGGCGGCGGTACTTCGCAAACGATACGACTTCGACAGGTCCCCGCTTCCAGCCGCGCCGACGCCTGCTCCTGCTCCGAAAGCAGAATCCACCCCGAGACCTGCCCCACCACCACAACCCACCGGGCCGCGCCCCACGTTGATGCAAACCCTGCTGAGCGAGACGAGCATCAAGATCGCGTTGTACCTCGGCGCGTTTTTCGTGATCGCTTCGGCGGCGATCCTTGCGGCGGTTTCTCCCGCGCTTCGTCTGTTCGTGCTGATCGCGGCCTCGATCATCTTCGGCGGACTCGCCATCGGCATCCGCAAGCGACTGCCACAGCCGAGTTTCGCGTTGTTCATCGTGTTCTCGTTCCTGCTCCCCATCACTGCCAATGTGTTGAGGCAATCGCTCGGCCTGTCGGGAATTTTAGGTTCCATTTAGGCGTCGCCGAAAAATAACTTTTCCATTTCGTAGTATGCTTGTGAGACAGGTCGGACGCGACCGAGTTGACCGCAAAACCACAGGTCCATGAAAACCACGACGAAGAAATCCATTCATCACTGCCAATGTGCTGTTTGTCGGAGTGCGCCAAAAAGCGCCGAGGCCACAGAGCATCAAGCCATCAACAAAGTAGTCAGCCTGCTTCACGAAAAAGGGCGGCGTCAGTTCGTGGGATTGCTGGCGCTTCAATGGGGGCGAGGCGGGTTAGAACGAACAAGCGAAATTACCGGATTGAGCCGTCCCACCATTCGACGTGGCAGAGACGAGGTGCAACGGAAAGAGCGAAAAGCAGAACGAAGTCGAATACGCCAACAAGGAGCTGGCCGCAAACTGGTTGAAAAAAACAGCTTGCGATTTTGAAGGCATTGGATGAATTGTTGCAAGATGAGACCGCAGGCGATCCGATCACCGGTCTGAAATGGACGAAGAAAACCTCTCGGACAATCAGTCGGGCGCTCAAACGCCAAGGTGACAAGGTCAGCGCCGATACAGTTCGTCGTCTCCTGAGAAAAGAAAAATATGTTCTCAGGGCAAGCCGAAAACGAGTGAACAAAAGGAGAGACCCCGACCGTGACCGCCAAATGCGATACTTGATGCAGAAGCGGAAACAGCATGAGAAGGCAGGCCTTCCTTCTATATCGGTAGACGCCAAATAGCGCGAACTGATTGGAAACTTCAAAAATCCGGGACGCACTTACTGCCGAACGCCGAAGGATGTTTTTGTAAGTGATTACCCAAGCGATGCCGATGGAGTGGCGATTCCGTATGGCATTTATGATACGGCACACAACGAAGGTTGCGTCGTTGTCGGCGTGTCTCATCAAACACCAGAATTCGCAACGGCCTGTATTCGTCTCTGGTGGCGCAAAGTTGGGAGCAGGAAGTTTCCCAACAAACGGCATCTTCTCGTTCAACCGGACTGTGGCGGCGCCAACGGCAATCGGCTCTGGACGTGGAAATACGAACTTCAGAAATTGGCCGATGAATTTGGACTAGCGATTACGGTGACGCACCTGCCAACCAGCGCTTCCAAGTGGAACTTGATTGAACACCGATTGTTTTGCCACATTGAAGAAAATTGGGCGGGGGTACCCTTGGTAGACTACGAGACGATCATCAAGTTCATTCGCTCCACCAAAACGGAAACTGGATTACGCTGTCGAGCTTATTTGGATCGAAAGAATTATGCAACCGGCAATCACATTTCCAAAGAGCAAAAGGCGTTCATCAATCTCGAACCGCATCGCACTTTGCCGCGCTGGAATTACACCATCATCCCGCACAAGCGTAACCGCAAAATAGAAAAGTAATTTTTCGGCAGCGCCTTAAAGGAAATAGCTTTCTAAACGGGGTCTTCGCGAAGTACCCCCTCGCCGCCAGTATATAAATCAATTGGACCGGTAACCACGGTGCACCTCGGGGATATCTCTTCAACATGCCCCCACTGCTTGGTACGGCTTTTTGTTCTGCCTTTTCGGAGTATACTCTCCCCATCTTGCTCGACGGTTTCTGGCGTGAAAAATGAGCCCCGCTCTTTCCTGGTGCACCTGACGTGCGGCACGCTTCGCGTCGAGCATTTCGCGAAGCGTGGCTTCGGGTTTTTCCTGCTCCCAAGCATTGTCCACGCCCGCCGTTATGTGCTTTCTGATCTTCAAATAGCCATTGGTGTGTCTCTTCTCTTCAACAGGGAGTTTGCGGCCTGCAAACACCATGTTCATGAATAAGTCCGGTAAGAGCCGATTGGTTTTCTTTCAAA
The DNA here is from genome assembly GCA_037440205.1 of Chloroflexota bacterium. Classification (GTDB taxonomy): domain Bacteria; phylum Chloroflexota; class Anaerolineae; order Anaerolineales; family Villigracilaceae; genus Villigracilis. The sequence continues at coordinate 2,428 of JBBIUO010000276.1, read as the reverse complement.
GGAGGCATGATCCATGAGTCCGGCCCGCATGTCAAAGTTGGAGTCCGCAATCCGCATCGTTCTTGAATTCAACGAGGCTTTCAACCGTCACGATGCCGCAGGGATGATGAAACTCATGAGCGACGACTGTGTCTTCGAGAACACCGATCCCGCTCCCGACGGGACCGTGTATTCAGGAAAGGAAGCAGTGACTCAGTTCTGGCAGGATTTCTTTCGCGAGTCGCCTCATGCCTACATTGAGATCGAGGAGGTCTTCAGCGCCAGCTTTCGGTGTGTCATGCGCTGGAGGTATGACTGGGTGAATGCAGCAGGACAAAAGGGACATGTCCGGGGAGTTGACATATTCAAAGTGAAGGAGGGTCTCATCTGCGAAAAATTTTCCTACGTCAAGGGATAGTGCCATGCTCGACAAAATTGAAGAGTTCGTGAATTGGCTCAACGATATGGATTGGGGCTGGCGGCCGGTTCTGTCGCTGAGGCCGCCGAAAGACCGGGATATGGACAACCGTCTGCTGGTCAAATTGAGTCTCATCTTCGGCTCGGCGATAGGCGCTTTCTTTTCGGCATTATTTTTGTTTGTGGATGTCACTACGGGGAATGGCACAATCACTATAGGCGATATTCTCTTTGACGCTCTCTATTACCTGCCTGCAGGATGGATACTTTTCTTCCTCGTCTTCAAGATGACCTTTGCGTATTTTTGGAATCGCCGGGCACGGAGGCTCCGCCGCAATCAGGAGTGACAATAAAAAAACGGCCGCTGGATCGTTATTCAGTTGAATGGCCGTTCAGAGCCTTTACCAGTTCTGGCAAAATCTCCCCCGATTTTCCGTGGAATGCAAAATCCGTTTTGGGCGTGAGGGGCGTCGGCTCGGCGTTGATTTCCACCACAATCGCGCCTCTGTTGCGCGCAGCATGAGCCAGCGCCGCGGCTGGATGAACCACGCCCGATGTTCCAATGGAGAAAAAGATCTGGCAGGAGCGCGACGCATTGACCGCCGCTTCCAACTCGACCCGCGGCAGGGATTCTCCAAACCAGACGACATCGGGCCGAAGCAGGCCGCCGCATTTTCCACAGCGCGGAACCGATTCAGAATCATCGCCCCACGTTTCGGTAAATGTGCCGCACTCGGAACAACGCACTCTCAAAATGTTGCCATGCAGTTCGAGGGTGTTTTTACTTCCCGCCATGCGATGCAGGCCGTCCACGTTTTGCGTGATGAGGGTGAATTCATTGAATCGTTTTTCCATTTCGACAAGCGCATAATGACCCGCATTCGGGCGGACTCCCTTGATGGCCTCGCGCCGCCATGCGTACCAATCCCACACCAGTTTGGGGTCGCGGGCAAAGGCTTCCGGGGAAGCCAGGTCCGTCGGCTTGTACTGTGCCCACAGGCCGGTTTGGGCGTCTCTAAAAGTGCGGAGTCCGCTCTCTTGCGAAGCGCCAGCCCCGGTTAAGACAGAGACGCGCTCCACCTTCTTCAGGAGTCGAATCAAATCGTCGGGAAAATCCATCATGGACGAAGAACTGTCGGCTCGGGAGATGGAGTCGGAGTTGGGGTTGGGACGCATTCCAACAAAGTCAGTCGTTCGCTGAAGATGCCCGTGCGCCCGATCTCCTTTGCGTCGGTATTGGTTGCAACAAGTTGGTATTGAACCCAGGCATTTTCAAACAAATCAACGCCGATCATCACGTCGGAGATAAGATCATACGTGAATGTGCCTGCACCAAAAGTTTGCATGGCGATGGTCGTCCACTTGCTGGTGGTACCCGTTTGCTTGCTTTTGAAGCGAACAGAAAGCAAAACGAAAGCCGTGTTCACAGGGTCTGCCACCTGCGCGATAAATTTCACCGAGGATGGCTGGCACTCCGTCCCTTTATAAAATTCATTTGCAGAGATGTTGACGGTGACGAATCCTTTCATCTCGATGGCCAGGGTGGGCGTATCCGGGGTGATCAAAAAGATGGGCGTTTCTGTTGATTGCGTGGGTGTGAAATCGGGTGTGGGCGTTTCCGTTTTTATCTTCGATCCGACAAGGGTGGGCGTGACCGTGAACGTTGACGTGGGCGGGATGGGCGTGAAGGTTGATGTTTCAGTGGGCGGGATCGTCACCGTTGGCGCAGGGGTTGCCTGCGGCACGAACAGATTCAATGTGCAGGACAAAACGAGAATGGCGGAAATTGAAAGGATGAGTATTTTCTTCATGGGAGCATCGAATCCTCTTCATCATTTGCAGGGTGAAAGCGAAAGGGAATTGGTGTAGATCATGGTGCGGCCAATGATCTCCCCGACTTCATCGGTTGCCACCAGTTGGAAGTACACCCAGGAATCCTTGTAGTGATTATGTCCTTCGATGTTGATGCCAACGAGGGTGTACGTGAACCTGCCGTCGCCGTGTTTGGTCATCACATCGCCGGTCGTCCATG
>JBBIUO010000275.1:1607-5873 GCA_037440205.1 Chloroflexota bacterium | reverse complement strand
AACACCTCGCGCTCGCATTATACAGCACGGGGTTCATCCCTTATAATTTCAGCATTGTCATTCTGAGGAGCCAGTGTTCTTCTGGCGGCGAGGAATCTTCCTTGATTGGGGACAAGACTCTTCGCTCAAAGTGACACGAAATTTCCTTCGGAGGAAACCATGACCTACACAACCGTATTGACCGAAATACGCGGGCGAGTCGGCATCGTCACGTTGAACCGCCCGCAGGCGATGAACGCCTTCAACTCCACCATGCTGACCGAGTTATTCGACGCGCTCGAAGCCCTCGACAACGATGAAGCCGTCGGCGCGCTGGTGGTGACCGGCAACGAAAAAGCCTTCGCCGCCGGCGCAGACATCAAAGAGATGGCCGAGTCCACGCCGTTTGAAATGATCACGCAGGGGCGCGTGGAAAAATGGGATCGCATCCGCGACATCAAGAAGCCGGTCATCGCGGCGGTATCGGGGTGGGCGCTGGGGGGAGGGTGCGAACTCGCCATTTCCTGCGACATGATCGTGGCGTCTGAATCTGCAAAGTTCGGGCAACCTGAGATTACCATCGGCGTGATCCCCGGTGCGGGCGGCACACAGCGGCTGGCGCGTTTGCTTGGCAAACATCTCGCCATGGAAATGGTCATCAACAACCGCACGCTGACCGCTTCTGAAGCGCTCCAATTTGGCCTGGCGAATCGCGTTGTGCCGGTGGAGGGATACCTCGATGCTGCCGTCGCCTTCGCGGAGGAAATCGCTTCACGCGCGCCGATGGCTGTGCGCATGGCAAAGGACTCGGTCAACGCCGCATTCGAGACCACGCTGGCCGAGGGACTCAAAGCCGAGAAGCGAAATTTCTATCCGCTCTTTTCCACCGAAGATCAAAAGGAAGGCATGAAGGCCTTCATCGAAAAACGCAAACCGAATTGGAAAGGGAAATAGTTGAATAGTTGCGTAGTTGAGTAGTTAGGTAGTTGGGTAGTTGGGTAGTTATGTCGTCAATGGCGACCATTCGACTATCAAACGACCAAACTATCAAGCGACTAAACGACTAAACGACCCAACGACCAAACGAATGAACTTACGAAACTCCCTATCCCAACTGGGTTTGAGCAAAAGCCTCGTCATTGCTCATGCTTCGATGCGGGCATTTGACTCGGTGGATGCGAATGCCATGCTCGATGCCCTGCTCGCAACCACGCGCGGGATCATCATGCCGGTTTTCACGTACAAGACCATGCTCAACCCGGAGGTGGGACCCCCGCGCAATGGAATCACCTACGGCAGTGACGCCGACTTGAACAAAATGGCCGAACCGTTCCACCCGGATATGCCCGCAGATAAAACGATGGGCATCCTGCCTGAAATCCTTCGCAAACACCCGAAGGCAAAACGTTCCTCGCATCCGATTCAATCCTTTGCAGGGATCAACGCGAATGCAATCCTCAATTCGCAGACGGTTTACGATCCACTTGCGCCCATCGGCGCGCTGGCGGAACAAGACGGCTGGGTTTTATTGCTTGGCGTGGATCATCGCGTGAACACGAGCATTCACTACGCCGAGAAACTCGCCGGAAGAATGCAGTTCATCCGCTGGGCGCTCACGCCGGAAAAGGTGGTGGAATGCCCCGGCTTCCCCGGTGATTCGGAAGGCTTCAACGCCATCGCGCCCTCCGTCGAAAAACACACCCGCCGCGTGGAGGTTGGAAATGCGCTTGTGCAGGCTGTCCATCTGCGAAGCCTGATCCGCGCGGTGATGGATGCATTAAAAGAAAATCCGCTCGCCTTGCTCTGTGACAGGTCGGACTGCGAGCGGTGCAATGCTGTGAGATGGGGGTAGGAAAAAGATTCAACTACAAAGGGTCACAAAGGAACACAAAGGTTCAAGGGTTTTCCTTTGTGACCCTTTGTCTCCTTTGTGGTAAAAAATTCCCTATTCCGAAAGATCAACCGCTTCGCCGCCATACGTTCCGGTGACGTGGATCGAGCCATCGCCATCACGGGTGTAGGTGAGCGAACCCTCCTTCAGCCCGGTCACTGTCACTTCGAGGGTGAATGTCTCTTCGGCGGAGTTGGCTGATCCGCTGCCGGTGAGGGAAAAGCCATTTGCGTACGAGCAGTTTTCGAGTTGGAATGATTCGCCGGTGTCCGTCGCTTCAAAAGACATCACGCCGCCGAACGGACATCCAACAGAGGTGGGCGTCGCGTAATCCCAAAAATAGTATTCAGGCAAATACATGATTTCGTCATCCACCGAAGCCAGCGCATCGAGCGGACTGGCGAACTCGGTTGCATCGAGCGGCATCAACGGGATGAATTCATCGGCTACAATGCCCTCACAGGTTGTTTCGCGTTCGGCGGGAGGCTGATCGTTCACCAGAAAGTTTGTGACGATCTCATCCACGCAGGCCGAGCCGACTCCATAAATGATGTGACTGCCGCCATTCATCTTGACAAGATAACCATCCGAAAGCCGATGGAATACATCCACCCCGTTTTGAAACGGCGTTGCAGGATCGGCGGTTGCGTCCAACACAAGCGTTGGGATTCCATTTGCATTCAGCGGCGCGGGGCGGGAATCATCGGTGAGCGCGCCCGGCCAAAACAGGCAGGGAAGATCGCCGTAAAAAATGGATGAAAAATTCGGGAGCGTTTTTTCCAGTTCATCGCCGGTCTGAAACAACGCGGCGGCGCGTTCTTCCGGCGTGCCGCTGAAATAGGCGTAGTCCTGGCATTCCACGCCGTAAAAAATCGCGTCGGAATACGTTGGGTCGGGAATGGCTTCGAGCGTTTCGGGATCGATCAACAGCGAACTGTACAAAATGCGCGCCATCGGCACGATATCTTCATTGCGTGAAAATGCCGCGAGCGCGCGCAGGAAAATCATCCGCTCGGTTTCCGAATACAGGAATGTTGCGGCGGCGGTTTCGAGGTCGGTGAATGTGAACGTGCGTCCCGCGGTTCCGCCCGAAGGCAAAGGAAAATCAAAATCAATCGGCGATTGTTCGAGTCGCTGCGAAAGTTTATCGTACGCCGCAATCGCATCGCCGCCGCCCATTGACTCGGCGCAGAACTCATCCTCGTTGCAGGCTTCGAGAGTCAACCCCAACACATCGTTGAATGCGGCGGCTTGTCCCTTGTAAAACTCCACACCTGAAAGCGTGAGATCAACCGTGCCATCGAGAATCAAACCCGCCAGATGATCGGGATGCGCGGCGGCATACGTCTGCGCGTATTGCGTGCCGTAACTTTCGCCGTACAGCCATATCTTTTCATCGCCCATCGCCTGACGAAAAGCATCCAAATCCTCCACGGCCTGCGCGGTGCCAAGATACGGCAGAATTTCCGGGTCGCCCGTTTCGGTCACACAATCTTTTGCAAAGGCCTTCGCACTTTCCAAAAGCGCGGCCTTCTTTTCCGGCGTGCTCGTATCGAAATCCGAAAGATAATATGCCGCCGCCGCATCGGCGCATTGCAGGCCGCCCGATTGCCCCACGCCGCGCTGGTCGAAAAACACAATGTCAAAATGTTCGGGGATGGATGGATCGAACGTGGCCGTGTAACCATCTGCGCTCATCAGTCCGGCAGTGCCGGGGCCGCCGGTCGCCGTCACGAACATGCCCTTGCGTTCGCCCGTCGCAGGCAGGATGCCGAACATCACGTCCATCGTCCGCGAATCGTTTGGATCGAAATGATTCAGCGGAACGGTCAACGTGATACAGGTGAAGTCGCTGTTTGGACAAGGAGAGCCCTCGGGTCTTTCCAAACCGACAGTTGGTTCCGTCAAAGGAGTTTGAGTCCCGCCGAAAGAGATTCCGCTCCGCGCACAGGCCAGCGTGAGAAAAACGATCAGCGATGTACCGATAAGCGCTCGTTTCATTTTATAAACCTCTTTCCTTCAACCAGTTCAATATTCTTTCTGCGACAGACTTCCAGCCTGCCTCGATCATCATATCATGCGCCATGTCCGGGAAAATCTCCGCCTCGTGCGGCGAGCCATATCCCCGCGCCGTGGCATGGACTTGTCCCGGCGTGATGGCGTTGTCGAATTCCGCGCCGAGGATGAGCAAAGGAGTCTTGATCTTCTTCGGGTGCGCGAGATTCAGTCCCAGCAAATCCAAAAACATGCGGAAGGACTCGTCGTTCAACTTTGCGTGATATTTCCGCAGTTGTTCCTCGGGCATGTCTTTGCCAAACAAGGTCCAGCGCGCGATGGCGGGAGTTTCCACAACGGGGTACAACCGCCATTGCATGAGTCCCTTCAACACCATGAGC
>JBBIUO010000275.1:0-1559 GCA_037440205.1 Chloroflexota bacterium | reverse complement strand
ACAACCCAAAATATGGATTCGACGCCAGCAAAACAGCGGCGGGCGCGTGATTTCGTTCGAGATATTTCTGGGTGAGGAATCCGCCCATCGAATGGCCGATCAGGACCGGGGGAGTCGGAAGCGTCTTTGCCACCCGTTCCACGTCGCTGACGTAATCCGCAATTTTGTTTCCGCGAATTTTTCCTTCGCTTCCGGCGTGTCCGCGCAAACTCAGGGCAGTGACGTGAAAGCCGTTGTCTGCAAAAAAGGGCAGGAAGAATTCATCCCAGCACCATGCCCCGTGCCACATGCCGTGAACAAAAAGCAAGGGCGTTCGATGCGTCTGATTTTTTGGAATGCGGGTGATGGTTTCGAGATTCATGGCTTCGCTCCTCAGATATGACTTATCTTAGCATATTCAGTACACCGTAAACAAAGTCTTATAAGGTTTTTCTCTTTGGGATGTCGTTCTGAGCGCAGCGAAGAACCTCTACGACTGTCTCAGAGACCCTTCGCCTATCGGCTCAGGGTGACAACTCACCGGGTAAAGGGAAAAATGCAATTACTTTCTTTACGATGTACCCAGTACTTCACGAAAAGTTGCCTGTAGCAACGTCAGTCGCTTTTGCCCAAATGACTTACGCGAAGCGGTTACTACGCTTTCGTGATCTACTGATACTGGCAAGCCAACTCTTTGATGAAACATGCTCCGGCGGGCGGCAGGGCAGAATGAGGCGAAGGCGTTGAAATAGAATCAACACACTCGATGTCAACTCGGCATCGAGTGTGTTTTATCGTCAACGAGATGTGGCGCGGATTTTCCCTTCCACACGAAGGTGACGCGATTCCCTTCGATGCCGGGGTTTCCATTTGCACGGGCGAGGTCCAAAAGATTCATAATTCTCCTGAAATAAAAAGTGACTGTCACCTGCGAGGTGACAGTCACTTTCGTTGCTACTGAAACGTAATCTCTTCCACGCGCCAGCTATCTTCACCCATGAGTTTGCGGAGACGCTCCAGCAATTCGGGGCAGATGCGGGTGGTGTCGTTGGGGAAGTCAATCAGGTGGCCTTTGCCGTTCTCGAAGATCTGAAAACTGAATTTGTCGCGCCCGTGATAGGAGATGAGCGTGCCGTACAGGGTTTTGATGCGGCGCTTGTCACGTTCCCTGTCACCCGTGGGGCGCAGGAGGATGGTGATCTGCTGGGGCGGATGATCCTTGTCTTTGTTTTCTTTGGCGAGCGGGACGTACAGCGATGGAATGACCGATTCATCCCGGTCTTCGGCTTGATTCTGCTCTTCGACTTTTGTCAACGCCTCGACAGCGCGAGTCACCAGCGGGGGAGTCACCTCTTCGTTTTTCTTGAACTTCGGCTCCGGCTTGGAGGCAATGGCGGCATCTTCAAAGGACGGTTGCCATTCGCTATCCCAGTCATCGGGGAAGTTATCGGGCGGGGGCGGCATGTCGTCCAGGGCGTAGATTGGTTCTGATTCCGCAATTTGCGGGATGATCTTCGGTGGAACAGGCTTGGGCGTTTGAGTCGCTTTTTGGACAGGAGCAGGCTTCGGCGGAGTCTGAT
>JBBIUO010000274.1:0-5930 GCA_037440205.1 Chloroflexota bacterium | reverse complement strand
TTCAAGAACGGCAACATGAATCCCCCTCCATTTCTCAGCCGTTCATCCAGCGCCATGCCGACAAGTTTCAACGTGTAGGTGTTTGGCAAAATCGCGCCGTAATAAAAATAACGAAACGCGGTCTGACCAAGCGCGAAGGACGCATACAGAAGTCCAGCCGCGAGGAAAAGATAAACTTGTTTGCGTCCGTTCTTCAACGTGGGAAGCAGAAACAAAAACGCGAGCGCGGCAAACACGAGCGAGTCGTTGCGGGTGAGGAAGGCCAACCCAAAACTTGCAGACATCCACCAGAGATGTTTTTGATCCAACGTGTCGGCATAGTTCAGCGAATAAAGAATCCCCGCAATGAGGAAAAACGCCAACATGCCCGTTTCCATTCCCATCAGCGACCAGAAATTCAGCGGATAATAAAGCAGGATCAAAGCAAAGGGGAGATAACGATGAAGAGTCGAATCAAACGTCCCGACGCCTGATTCGGCGTTCTGTGAAATCCCCTCCCCGATGCGGACCGTCATCCACGCTGCGCCAAGCATGAAAAAGATTCCCGTCAGTTGAATGACGAGCACGGCGTAGCGTTTGTCGAAGAAAAACGTGGCAAGCGACATGACCAGTGTCATCAGCAGGTTGGTGTAACCCTCCACAGGGTCGCCCGCGTTCCAGACCAGACCGCGCCCGTGCGCGAGATTCCAGCCGTAGCGCATGGAGATCATCGCGTCGTCGAAGAGATTGAAGTACAGGCGTCCGTCGCTGGCGACGTAGGAGGAATGATAAATGAACGCCAGCGCCCAGCCGATGAAGAGCGCGGAGAGGAGGAGCAGGTCCCAATTCTTTTTCAGGTAAGCACGTATATTATTGGTCATTGATGGCGCTTTTTTCAAATACGTTCAGGGCATTTTCAATTCCATTTTCCGCTTGTATCTTTTGCCCAAGTTCAACGGCTCTTTGCCGCATTTGAGGGTTGCCAACCCCAAGGCGAATGGCTTCCCGCAGGTGTCCGACGGTCAATTCCTTGTATCGAATGGGCTTTGGACCCACGCCCAACCGGGCGATACGTTCTCCCCAATAGTGTTGGTCAAACACAAACGACACAACGCAGGATGGCACTCCAGAACGAAGACCAAAGGCGGTTGTACCGGAACCGCCATGATGAATCACCATCGCCATGCGTGGAAACAACCAATCGTATGGAGCATAATCGATCTTGAAAACATAATCGGGCAGTGCTTGATTTCCAAGGCCTCCCCAGCCTATATGTAAAACGCCTCGCTGTCCGCTCTGCTCTAGAGCCTCAAGAATGATATTAGTGGTTCGTTGAGGGAATTTTATAGGCATACTTCCGAAACCGATAAACACGGGCGGGCCGCCCGCTTCAATGAATGTTGATAAATCATGCGGCGGTTCCCATTTCCTATCTTCCGGAAACCAATAGCCTGTGATATGGACATGCTCGTTCCAATCGGCCGGGCGCGGAACCACATTTTGACTAAAGCCATTCACGATTGGAATCCGGCGTGTTCCCAATTGCTCAAAGTAACCTTTTATGGGTAGCGGAGGCAGATTGAGGGTTTGTTTACGCCAGCGATTAATGACGGAGCGAAACATTTGCCATGCCATTTGTTCGCCCAAATAATAAGTTGCTTTGTTGTAGCCGGGCAGAGGAAGTTTGGGAAACCCCATCAGGGGAAACGCCTGGGTTCGAGCGAGTGGAATTACAGCCGCTTGTACCATGGGTACATCATATTTTTCCGCCAAATCAAAACCATATAACCCCGCTGGCAATTGGTTTATGATAAGGTCTGTTTCACCCAGATGGGGAGCAGACAAATCGCGGGCATAACCTTCCGCCAGAGAGCCAAAGGAGCGCATAAGCGCAAGCATATCTGTTCCTGCATTGGCAACCAATTCCTGCGCGTTTCCTTGAATTGGGTGAAAGTCCAACTTATTTTCGGCTATAAGCGGGGCAAAGTTTTCAAAGGTAATAAAACGAACTTGATGTCCGGCGGTTTTGAGCCCATTGCCGAGGGTGGCATAGGGCTGAACATCACCGCGTGAACCGAGAGCAAGAATCGTTATGTGCATGGAGGGAGCATTTTGAGCGAAACGCCTGATTGTTTACTTGGTCCCCAATCCCAGCTCCGGAATTGGCGGAAGTTTTCCGCTGTACAGCCAGTTGTTGAAGAACTCACCCAACTCCTTTCCGCTGACTTCCTCCGCAACGGAGACAAAATCCTCGGTGGCGGCGTTGCCGTTTTTGTAGCGGTCGTAATAGGTTTTGAGAATCTCGAAGAAAGCCTCATCACCGACTTCGAGCCGCAGGGCGTGCAGGGTCAGGCCGCCCCATTCATACACGCTGGCGTTGAACAGGTCATTCGCGGGCGGATTTCCCGGCGCGCCTGATTCAGAACCAAATTCAACCATGTCTGAATAAAGATATTTGATGTACTCATCCCGCGCTTTGGGGCCTTCGGCATGCTCCACCCACAAGGCTTCGGCATACGTGGCAAAACCTTCGTTGAGCCAGATGTCGCGCCAATCTGCCACGCTGACGCTATCGCCGAACCATTGATGCGCCAGTTCGTGCGCCACAGTCAGTTCTGAGCCTTCCACGTCTTCGGTGTCCACCATGTCAATTCCAAAAATGGACAGGGTCTGGTTTTCGAGCGCGGAGCCGAATTCGGTATCCATCAAAAGCGAGCCATACACTTCGAAGGGATACGGGCCGAACAATTCGCTGAAGTAATCAATCATCTCGCCCTGCCGCGCAAACGGCTTGCGAACATCCGCGTCCAGTCCCGTGGAATAATAATTTCGGATGGGAATCCCGCTTTCCGATTCCATCGTCTCGATATCGAACTCATCAATGTTGATCGTGGCAAGATAACTCGCCATCTGGCTGGGTGAATCGAAGACGAAGGTCGTCGCATCGCCCATGTCTGTGGTTTCGATCAACGTGCCATTGGCGGCAACTTCAAATAGCTTGGGGACGGTCACGCGGAACGTGTACGCCGCCTTGTCCAAAGGATGATCGTTCACCGGGTAAAAGTTTGCCGAGCCGTCCGGCTCGCTCAGCACAAAACTGCCGCCATCGAAAATGATCCAGCCGGTTTGAACAGGCAGGGCCACCGACTGCATTTCCTCCGGCGAGCCGCTGTATTCGACAACCACCGTAAACGTTTCACCCACCGCGAGCGGTTTGAGCGGGCTGACGGTTAATTCCTGTCCCTTGCGGGAAAAATCGGCTTCGGCATCATTGACCATAATGCCGTCAATGTCAAAGCCGACGAAATCCAAATTGAAACTGACGAGGTCCTGGGTCGCCATCGCTTCGATGGTCACAACCGCTGTCAGGTCGCTGGTGGAAACGTCGTGGATCGTAAAATCCAACAGGTAGTGAGTCACATCATAGCCGCCGTTCCCAAACTCCGGGTAGAGTGAATCGCCCAGTCCCGATGAACCGGCAACCGCTTCCAGAGTCGCTTCGGGGACGATGGTGGCGATTGCAACGCCAGTCGGCTGGATCGGAGGATTCGTCGTCTGCCCGCCGCACGCAAGAATTGCGGACGTCATCAAAAGGCATGAGAGGAATATCTTCAAAGTCTTGTTTTTCATTTTGAATCCTTGTGGTTTCGGTCAGTATATCACGGCAGTGTGTTGTAAAATTGAACGCATGAAATCAGTGAGGCACACATGAATCGCAAACTGGATTGGCCCGCGCTTTTGCTTTTTGCCGCGCTGCTCTTCGGCGCAATCGTCCGTTTCTGGCCCGCGTTCACAAACGGGTTTCCGCTCAACGACGGCGGGATGTTCTACACCATGATCCGCGATTTGAAGGCGAATCATTACCTGCTCCCGGAGTTCACTCGATACAATGCGGTGGATATTCCCTTCGCCTATCCGCCGCTTGGATTTTACATCGCCGCTTCTTTATCTGACGCTTCGACTGCGCTCAGCGCGGGCCTGTTGCCTGTTTCTGAACTGGGAATATTGCTCTGGCTTCCGGCAGTGGTGAACGCCCTCGCCATCTTTTTCTTTTATAAACTGGCCGGGGAAATCCTCAACTCACGCCTGACCGCTTCATTGGCGGTGATGATCTACGCGCTTTCATCGCGCGCCTTTTTATGGCAGGTGATGGGCGGCGGGATCACCCGTTCGTTCGGCATGTTGTTTTTGATCCTGATGCTGTGGCAGGCAGTTCAGCTATTCAAAAGCGAAGGGTATCCCAAACATCTTGCGTTGACCATCCTTTTCGGGGCATGCACGATCTTGAGTCATCCACAAACCGCGCTCCATGCCGTGTTGGGCGGCGCGTTGCTTTTCATTTTTTACGGAAGAAGCAAACGCGGAATCCTTTCCGCTTTGGCGGTTGGATTGGGCGTTGTACTCTTGACCGCTCCCTGGTGGGGAACCGTTCTTTTGCGGCATGGAATCGAGCCGTTGATTTCGGCGGGGCAAACCAGCCAGCGGACAATCGAATCCTACCTTGCCGTTCTAAGTTTCGGCGGGCTGGATGATTACGTATTCATCCCAACGCTTTTGTTTGCGATTATCGGCGCGGTGGTCATGTTCAAACGGCGCGAGTTTCTCCTGCTTGCATGGCCGGTCTCTGCCTATCTCATCGATCCACGCGGCGGGGAGGGGGTCGCTTTGCTATCTCTCTCCATGCTGGCAGGGACGGGGTTGAACAAAGTCCTGACATGCCTCAATCGTTCGGAGGAAGACAAGGCCGAAGGCGCATTCATGAGGGGCGGAGCGCAGGCTCTGCTTTCCGTTTTATTTCTCTACCTCATTCTGAGCGCGATGATCTCCGATTTTCAACTGGTCAACACGAGTCTCAAGGCCGACGATTTGAAGATGATCGAGTGGGTCAACACAAACGTGGAGGAGGACAAAATCTTTCTGCTTTCCACAGGACGCGAATTTTCGATGTCCGACCCGATGCAGGAATGGTTCCCAGCCCTGACGAACCAACACAGCATCACCACTCTGCAAGGCCTGGAGTGGACGCTGGATGAACAGTTCTTCCCCTGGTATGAGGAATTGGTCACCTTTCAGCATTGCGCCAGCATAAGTTGTGTGAACGGGTGGAGCGCGAAAAACAAGATCCGCTATGACTATCTCATCGTGACCATTCCCCCCGAAGAGGACAAAAGCGAACTGGCTGAATCCCTGCGGAGCCTCGCGGATTCGATCCGTGATTCCGCGCTGTACGAGGTCGTGTACGATTCGAAAACCGCGCTTGTGTTCGAACTGCGGAAGTGATGACCCACCTTACGCAATTTCATCGCAGGGTCAGTTATCTATAAAACGAACGGAAGGATCGCCTTGCGTCCCTTTGGAAAGTCTGCGAATTTTTCGCGGTACCACTCCAAGGTGCGGATGCTCCGCCCGACGAGGTAGGAAGTCATGAACAGCAGGATGATGAATGCGGCGAGGTGACGCGAAAGCAGGGCAATTCCCAACCAGTCAATGATCTCGAATAGATAATGCGGGCAGACCACGTACTCGAACAACCCGCCTTTGGGGATGAAGTAATCGAGCGAGTCCCTGCGCAAGTTTGCCAGCAGTTTGTGATGATAAAAGTTGCCGCCAATGCCGGTGATGAAGAGGACGAGGCCGATCACAAACCAGATGTCCATTGCAGGGATGGGGTTTCGATTCAGCCAGCCGATGATATATGCCGCCGTCGAGTAGAACGAAGCGACGAACAACATGGCGGGCAGACCGGACGTCCCCGAATATTTATGCAGAAAAAGCGACTCGAGCACCCGTTTGGTAAAGTGACTGCACACGGCGGCAATCACGATCCATTGAATGGGATTTGCACTTGAAATATATCCGCGCGTGGAAATGAAAAGCGCAACGATGGGCGTGAAATACACCGTGAACATGCTCGCCCGTGTCGGGATTCCCCTCACCGAGCGGAATTTGCT
>JBBIUO010000273.1:0-5952 GCA_037440205.1 Chloroflexota bacterium | reverse complement strand
GATCTCGCGCCACGGAAAACGATTATCAATGTATGTGAACGTGATCGGCGGACTCGTGTAGGTTCTGTTATCTGCAAGCGTGGCCTGAAACCAAAACACGATCGGGCCGAACGGCGGGAACACATTCAGCGACGCGTCGTACGTAAAACTCACCGAGCCGTCTTCCGCAACTTGCACGGTTTCCACGCGCGTCACTTCCTCGTTCACACCGCGAAAAAGCAAAGAAACCTGTTGGATGCCGATTGGGGCTTTGATCGTCGCCTGGAATGTGATCGTCCTCCCAAAATCAACCGCCACCCGGGCATTCTCCACCGCGATTCCTTCCTGACCTTGTGCCTGCTCCACATTAAAGGGCAGGATCACAGCGATGAGCAGAATCGCCATTAACCGTAGTAACGACTTCAGTCGTTTGAATAATATGAACATTTTATTACCTCGATAAATACACGATCAACGGTGTGAGTGTGAGCGGACTCAGGATCGTCCCGACAAAAACAATCGCTGTGACCAGCGAAGACTCCAGTTTATATTCGGCGGCCACGACGGTTGTCGCCACCGCCGCAGGCATGGCCGATTCGATGACGTTTCCCTGTCTCGCATGTGCCTGCAAACCAAACAAGCCAGCAAGGACGAGTCCAACCAGCGGCCCAAACATCAGTTTGGCGAACACGCCCACGCCCATCGCGCGGAAACTGTGCGACCATTCGATCTTCGATAGTTCCAATCCCAGCAGGACGATCATGGCGGGGATGGCGCCGTTTGCGGCGATCTCGATGGTGCGCGCCAGCGGGAGCGGAATTTGAATGCCGACACTTTTGATGACGAGCGCCGCCGTCACAGCGTAGACGATGGGAAGTTTGAACACACCCAGTATAGCGGATTTCAAGTCGGAATGCCCAAGCGAGGCGAGGATGACCCCCGCCGTGTTGAAAAGAATGGTGGTGGTCACATAAAAAATGGATGCCGCCGCGAGCGCCTCATCGCCAAACGCAAATTTGACCAGGGGCAATCCGTAATTGCCTGTGTTGCCGAAGGCCACTGTGAGAATCACCGCCAGCAGTTGCGGGCGTTCCAATTGAAAGATTTTCCCGAAGAGAAAGGCGAGGATTCCCATCACGGCGATGACGGCCATAGTGTAACCAACAGTGATGGCCGCCTGTCCCAGGCTCAACTCGCTGGTGACCATCATATTGAAAACAAGCAGGGGACTGAAAATGTAGAAGACCATGCGCCCAACGGTGCGCGAATCGACGGTGAGCGTTTTACCGAGGATATATCCCGCCGCCGCGATCAGCAAAATGGGAAGCAGGTTGTTGGCGAAGGTGTTGAGGAGTTCGGCGAAAGACATGATGGCGAAATTATAAACCCCGGCTAAAAAGTAGGTCGAGATACTATCTCGACCTACTCGGTTTACAACGAAATCAATTCAGGTTGTCTCTGCGAGCGTACTCCAGCGAGCTGCGCCTGCATGGACCATGGCCCCGTCCATGTGACGGTGACGGGGAGAAGTTTGCCGCGCAAATCTTCGTCGGATTCGACGAAGACGAGTTTGTTGGTGGGGGTGCGTCCGCGCCAGCGGCCTTTGACCTTTTCCTCGAAGAGCACGTCCACTTTTTCGCCGAGGTATTTCTTGTTGATCTCGCCGACAACCTGTTCCTGCAAATCTTCGAGCAGGCGGAAGCGGCGCATTTTTTCTTCATCGCTCACGTTATCTTCCATGCGGCGGGTGGCGACGGTCCCCTCTCGAACGGAGTAGCGTGCCAGATGCGCGGAATCCAGTTTCAGGTCGGAGAGGACGCGGTAGGTTTCCATGAATTGTTCTTCGGTTTCGCCGGGGAATCCGACGATGATGTCTGTTGCGATGGAACAATCGGGTAATCTTTCGCGGATCTTCGCAACGAGGTTGCGGTAGTCCTGCTGGGTGTATCCGCGTTTCATGTTTTCGAGCACTTCGTCATCGCCCGCTTGAATGGGCAGTTCGATGTGCGGCATCACGCGCGGAAGTTCGGCGATAGCCTGGATGAGATCGTCGTCGAAATAATTGGGATGCGATGTGAGGAAACGAATGCGCTCGATGCCTTCGATGTCGTGAACGATTCGCAGAAGCGCGGCGAGGTTGGGGCCGTCGGGGATGTCCTTGCCGTAGCGGTCAACGATTTGACCGAGCAGTGTAATTTCTTTTACGCCCTGCTTCGCCAGCGAGCGGACTTCGCTCACAATATCGCCAACGGGACGCGAGCGCTCGACTCCGCGTTTGTAGGGGATGATGCAAAAGGTGCAGGCGTGCGAACAGCCGTAAACGATCGGCACATGCGCGCTGACGAGTTTGCCGCGTTCTGCCACGGGGAGAATCAACTCATCGTCCAGAATCAGGAATCGGCGCGCGGTTTCCGCGTCTTCCATCGAGTGGAGTTCTCCCTGCGTGAGGTGCGAGATCAACGGGCCTGGATCAGACGGCGGGGAGAAGACATCCACATAGGGAAGTTTGGCTTTGAGTTTTTCCGTACCGCGCACGCCGACGAGGCATCCCATTAAATTGATGACGAGGTTGGGGTTTTTCTTTTTGAGCGGCGCAAGCGACGATAACCGCCCGTAGGCTTTGTCTTCGGCGGATTGGCGCACCACGCAGGTATTCAAAACAATAACGTCGGCTTCTTCGGCTGTATCGGTAAAGGTGTAACCCAGATGCTCCAACGACGAGCCAACCCGCTGGGAATCGGCGACGTTCATTTGGCATCCTTCGGTCCAGATGTGATATTTCATGTTGCTCCTAAATCGTGGCGCGAATTATACCAAGAGGAGTTGGAAATTGAAGTGATGACGATTCTTATTCCTTCTGTATTTGGAAGCATCGAAGTAAAGGTATAATCAGCACTTCACGAAAGCGCGTATTTGGCGGTCTCTACCGCCGGTTTTGCGTTAGAGAACGCAAACTACGCGAGGTTTTCGTGATCTACTGATAATCCCCTCACGCAAGGAGAAAATATCATGAACTGGAGAGAGTACATTACTGTTGACCCGCTCATCTGTCACGGACAGGCATGTATTAAAGGCACACGCGTCATGGTGTCTGTCATTCTCGATAACCTGGCGGAGAATTTGAGCGCGGAGGAGATTCTGAAAAGTTATCCCTCATTGACCGAAGAGTCGATCCGCGCCGCCATTAATTACGCGGCGGAATTGGCGCGTGAAAGAATTATCGCAGTTACGGCATAAGTATGAAATTCAAACTTGACGAAAATATTCCTGTGGAAGCGTCCATTCTTTTGCAGGATGCAGGGCGCGATGCGGCAACTGTGCTCGATCAAAACATGGGCGGGGAAGCAGATCAGTTTGTCATTCAAGTATGCGCGCGGGAAAGCCGCGCATTGATTACGCTCGATCTTGATTTTGCCGACATCAGAACGTATCCGCCTTCGGAATATCACGGTATATTCGTTTTGCGCGTAAAGCAGCAGTCGCGTCCAAAGGTTCTTGAAGCGGTAAGGCGGTTGATTCCCTTGCTTCCTTCAGAATCCGTTGAAGGACAACTCTGGATTGTCGAAGAAAATAAAATCCGTGTTCGTGAATGATTTTTATCGAAAAAACCGTATGAGATTTTGCGCCGCCCGCTTGTTGCAAAACAGCGGGCGTTTTTTTCGCTTGGTATAATCCCTTCGCCATGAAAAACTCCATCCGCGTTTTGATCGCCGCGCTTGTTGTCGCTTCCATGATTCTGCCGCGCGCGGCGAATCTCACCCAATTCACCGCCGCCGACGAACCCTTCTGGCTCGTAGTCGGCGCGAATTATTATTACGCGCTCACGCATGGCGAATTCGAAAACACCGTCTACGAATATCATCCCGCCGTCACCACCATGTGGATCGGCGCCGCCGCCATGCTGATCTACTTCCCCGAATATCGCGGCATCATGGACGGTTACTTTCAACAGGAAAAAACAACTTTCGATACCTACCTCATCGAACATGGCAAAGACCCGCTCGCGCTTTTGTGGTGGGCGCGGTTGATTCAACTTTTGCTCAACGTCATGCTTTTCATCATCGCCTTTTTCTTTTTGAAATCCCTGCTCGACGAATCCACTGCCCTTGTGGTTGTCCTGCTCGCATCTTTCGCTCCCTATCTTTTTGGACAATCGCGGATGTTAAATCACGAATCGATGGTGGGACTCTTCTCCCTGCTCTCGATCCTCGCGATGACAGCGCATCTCTTTCTTAAGCCGAAAATTGGTCTTGCGATTCTCTCGGCAGGATTCGCCGCCTTTGCAAACCTGACCAAGTCCTCGGCGATTGTGTTGTTCCCGGTGATTGCAGTGATGGTGGTAGTCCACGTTGTCATGTCGTTGCGAGGGCGATGGTCGAGTAGCAAACGGAGTGAGCGTATCGAGACCAAGCCCGAAGCAACCTCCGACACAACGGGGAGATTGCTTCGTCGGGAAGAACGCCCTCCTCGCAACGATATAATTAACGGACTCAAAACCTACGCTCTGTGGCTCGTTGCCTTCTTCCTTGTCTACTTCATCGCATGGCCCGGCATGTGGGTTGCTCCGGGCAAGATGCTTTACGAAGTGTACGGCAATGCCTTCAGTTACGCCTTTCAGGGAGCAAGACTCTCTGTCACGCAGGAGTTGCAACCGTCCAATTTCAGCCTCGCCTCCGCAGGTTTGGGTGTGTTTGACTTTCTGGCATCCATTGCATGGCGCACCACCCCTGTCACTTGGCTTGGGCTTGCCCTTGCCATCGTTTTTTTCTTTTCCAAAAACCGTGAAGCTATTTCTCCAGTTGCAAAATACTTGATTGCCTTTTTACTGCTCGAAGCCTTTGCCTGCATTGGCATGTTCGCCCTCGTGCAGGGACGCGACCAGCCGCATTACGTCCTCGCCGCGTATTACGGATTTGAGTTCACTGCCGCAATCGGGTGGACATTGGCTTTGCGTTGGTTGAATCAAAATTTTGCATGGGCAAAACGGGCGTGGGCGCAGACTGGCTTGGTTGCGGTCTTGCTTGCGTTGCAGGCATTTCCTTTGTTGGGAAACGCGCCATACTTTTTTACTTACCTCAACCCGGTGATGACGGCGGTTGCGGGTCGGCCAAGTCCCTTTTTCTATGGCGAGCGCATGGAACAAGCCGCCGCGTATCTGGCACAAAAACCCGAAGCGGAAAATCAAACCGCCCTCGTTTATTTTGGACGCAGTTTCAGTTATTACTACCCCGGCAAGACCCTGCTCTTCAAACCGATCCTCTTCGGCGACAAAGCCCAATTGATCGAAAACCTGAAAGAGTCAGACTATCTTGTGATGTACGCTGGCCTCGGAGAACGCCTGCCCTTGCTGAAAGAATTGACCCCGGAACATGTCATCGAGTTGTATGGCAGGCCGTATGTGGAAATCTATCGCGTGGCGGATATTCCTGCGAGTTTTTATGGAAAGTGATTCAAAGTAGTAGCGACTTCAGTCGCTTGGCTAAGGAGCGACTGAAGTCGCTACTACAGTTCTTTCAGGCAAATCATGAACCTTCGCAAAACCATCCTTGTAATTCTCCTCCTCGCGTTGACTATCACCCCGCGTCTTTCGGCGCTGGATTCCTTTGTCACCATTGACGAGCCATTCTGGCTTTCGGTGGGCGCGAATTATTACTACGCCCTCGGTCAGCGCGAGTTGGAAAATACCGTCTACGAATATCATCCCGCCGTGACAACGATGTCGGTCATCACCGCGGCGTTTCTGGTGGATTTCCCCGATTATCGCGGATTGGGTCAGGGTTACTTCGATGTGGACAAGGAGAAGTTCGATCCCTTCATCATCGAGCATGGGCATGATCCGATGGTTTTGCTGTATCTCAGCCGCATCTTTCAAGTGGCGATCATCATTCTGTTCGTGCTGGTGATTTTTTATCTGCTCTCGGTTTGTTTGGCGAGGAAAAAGCGTTCTTTATCACTGCGTTTGTTTCGAGCGCG
>JBBIUO010000272.1:3907-5982 GCA_037440205.1 Chloroflexota bacterium | reverse complement strand
ACTCCTCTTCCGAAACATGCCAGATCTCTTTTACAGAAAATACCTTGCACTATCGTCGAGGTCGGGGCGTTCCTCACGATCCACTTTGATGTTGACAAAATGCTCGTTCATGAATGCGGCAGTTTCGGGGTCTTCAAAGGACTCATGCGCCATGACGTGACACCAATGACATGCGGCGTAGCCTATGCTGAGAAAAATGGGTTTGTTTTCGGCCCTGGCTTTTGAAAGCGCTTCATCCCCCCATGGATACCAATTCACAGGATTGTGGGCGTGCTGGAGCAAATAAGGGGAATTCACATTTATTAACTGGTTGGGCATGGATTACCTTAAACTGGTTCTTGGGGCAAAGCCCGCTTAAACTGCCGTCACTTCGACAGGCTCAGCGCACGCCTCGGCGGCGAATCCTGCGCCGGGGACGGCGCAGGGAACACTTTTGCACTAGAAACTAAATCTGGCATGGCTACTGTTGCAGATTATAGTCCAGGCAAGCGGGTGCGAACGGAATTCAACTCACATCCGGGAAATGATCTGTTGTGTTCCGCCTTGGGTGACACACCACGTGTCAGTAAATTTTCGGCTGTAAAAGAACCTTGATGTGTTGCATTGATGCATACCGGGGATGTTGACCAAACGATATGCGCCCAAACGCAACTATACTGAACACGGTCACAAATTGCGGTTTTCAGATTTAACGCAAAGCCGCCAAGACGCGAAGGAAAATGTCGCTTTGCGCCTTTGCGTCTTGGCGTTAAAAAGCGCAATTTCTCCCCGTGCCAAGTATATGATGGATGCTTGATCAAAAAGGAATGTCCCGACCTGCCACAAGCCGGGACATTCCGAAACCCATTGGATGCCTGCCCGAGCATCCGTAAAAGGAGAATGCCTGATTATTCCTTCGGCAGGTAGGGTAACACTTCCTGCTTGACCTGTTTGGCGGAGAATATCCAGCGCAGGGTCAGCCCAAAGGAGGTCAGCGCTATGAGAACCAGCAGGCCAACCACCCCCGCGCCGGACCAGACAAGGGTAAAAAAATCTGCTTGTTTTCGCAGGCTGTCTCACGAAACCGCCCCGAAGGTTTTTACATCGGCTTTCAAGACGGATTCAAGTTACTCTTCTTCGCGGTGGTGCAGCGCGGGCGTGGGATAGGTGTAGGTGACGCCCTCATCCTTTGCGGCGCGGATGCCGCGCAGGATGAAGAAGTAGGCGGTAACCGAACCAATGCCGGCGGCGGCAAAGGCGCTACCCACGCCGGGCGTGTTCACCAGCCAATGGAAAAACTGGTAAATGGGATATTCCAGTGGGAAATTCATGGCAACCTCCAAAATCAAACATAAAGTCCGGCGCGGCAGTCGAGGCACAGATGCTGCCAGGTTGAGTCGCCGATTTGAGAGACGATGTAATCGAGTTCGGCGCGGCTGGCTATTGAGCCGCCGCATTTTTCGCAATGCACAACGGGCGAGCGGCGCAGGGTTAGATTCGGCTCGACCGCGCCAGCCAGCGGCAGGCTCATCTTCAAAGCCTTGAAGTCGCAAATCCGCTCACATTTGCCGCAGTGAATACACTCGGCAGCGCTGAGCGCCAGAATCGTTTGCTCGCGGTCTTCCAAAACCTTGAGAGCGCGGGTCGGGCAGACCTGGGCGCAGAAGCCGCATAAGGTACAGTCGTCAGGATTGGGGATGGATGGGAGCAACTTCTGGACGGCGGCGCGTGAAAGGCGGGGGACGGGTTTTCGCGCATGGGTGAGCCAATCGGCGAGCAGCGCGCCGATGACTGCGTACACTTCGTCGCCGCTGTTTTGTAGGGCGCGCCCCAGATTCAGCATCCAGTCGCCGTGCGCTTCGAGAAATTGTTTTTCGTAGAACGAGATATTATCTCGTTCTACGATGTGCGCCAGAAACGCGAGTTCAAGCGAGATGTGGTCGGGCAGTTCCGCGCCGTTGACTTCCAGCCCGGCCGAGCGATACAGGCGCGCCATCTCGAAAGTGGAATCGCCGAGGATTTTGCCCGTCCGCGCGGCGGATTCATACAGCCAGAAACGCGGCTTGCCCGAGGCGAAGAGAGCGGAATAACGCTCC
>JBBIUO010000272.1:0-3855 GCA_037440205.1 Chloroflexota bacterium | reverse complement strand
TGACGCGCCGCATCCCATTCTGACCTCAAGCCTGCCACCGTCTCGAACAGGGGCCAACTCCGCCCGGGTAAGGATATCCAGTCCGGCGGTTCGGCCAGCAGTTCGGCCAGCAAGGCGTACAGATCAGAACGACCCGAATGAAACATCGGCCCTTCTTATTTGACCGCTTGCGCGAATTGGCGGATGATGTCGAGCGGGATGGGCAGAATGGTGGCGTTCTTTTCGCCCGCCATCTCGACCAGGGTTTGCAGGTAGCGCAACTGCAAACTGGCGGGGGCATCGGCGAGTTTCTGCCCGGCTTCGGCCAGGGCTTCGGCGGCGATGCGCTCGCCATCGGCATGGATGATCTTGGCGCGTTTTTCGCGTTCGGCTTCGGCCTGGCGGGCCATGGCGCGCTGCAGGGATTCGGGCAGGAGGACATCCTTCACTTCGACGATGTTGGCTTTCACGCCCCAGGGTTCGGTCTGCGAATCGATGATCTCGCGCAGCCTGGTGTTGATGCGGTCGCGGTGCGCCAGCAGTTCATCCAGGTCGGATTGACCCAGCACGCTTCGCAGGGTGGTTTGGGCGATCTGGCTGGTGGCGTTGGCGTAGTTCCGCACTTTGATGATGGTGTCGGTGGCGTTGACCGGCTGGAAGTAAACCACCGCGTCCACCTGGACGGTGACGTTATCTTTGGTGATGACCTCCTGGGGCTGGACGGTGAGCGTTTCGACGCGCATGTCCACCTTTTTCAGGCTGTCAATGAATGGGATGATGAAGTTCAAGCCCGGGGCGCGCTCGCCGACCAGTTTGCCGAAGCGGAAGATCACGCCTTTTTGATACTGCCAGACGATCCGCGCCGAGGCGGCCAACAGGATCAGAACAAGGAAGCCGATTCCTACCAACATTTGAACAGACATAGGAGCCTCCGTTATCGGGAATTGGATTTGAAACCCCAGCGCCTCATGCGAGGGTCGCTCGCCTCCGGCTCCGGGATGACGACTTTGGACTGGGCTTCTTTGATGACTTCGCCTTCCGCCAGTTCCCAGATCGCGATGGGCGGGAAGAGTTTGAAGAAGATCATGAACATGAACACAAAGCCCGCCACAGAAGCGACCGTGATCGAGATTTCGGTCAGGCTGGGAGTGTAGGCGGCGGAGGAAACCAGCATGGGATGTGTGACCGTGGGGATGACGATGTTCCAGCGTTCGAGCCACATGCCAACCACGACCAGCGCTGAGGCGATCACAGTGGCAGTGACGGGATGCGCTTTAAGCCACAGGCTGACGCTCAACAGGAAAAGGATGGCATTCCCGATCACGAGCGCCCACACCACCGTGGAAACGATGGACGCGCTGGTCAAGGATGCCAAAGGCGCGCTGACGGTCCTGGGGACTATCAACAACGCGGCGAAGAAAGCCATCGCTGCAGCGGATGAAGTTATAAAGCGGCGGCTGAAAATGGGACTGGGTGCGGCCTCCGGTTTGGGTTTGGGCAGCAATAGCGGTACAACCAGAATCCAAAAGGCGGCCGCCATGAAACCCACCATCAACCAGAACGTCGGAGCGAATTCACCCCACAACTTGGTCGCCAGGATGGGCATTTCATAAGTTTGCTGGCCGGTGGCGATGCCAAGATTCTCGGCAAAGGTGAAGTAGAACCAGACCGCGTTCATGGTGATGAAGAGCAAGCCCAGGTTGCGGTACTGCTTTTGGGCGATGTATTTTTCCAGCCCAAACAACTTGCGGACGGCGGTCATGGCGATGAAGAGCGCGCCGATGCCGGAGAAAATCGCGCCGATGACAAAGTAGGGACCAAAAATGGTGGAATGCCAGCCCGGTTGCAGGGTGGATGCCAAGATCCAGGAAATGATGGAGTGCACGGAAACAGCGATGGGGATGATGATAACCGCCATGAAACCGACAGCCTTTTCTAGGCGCAGCCATTGTTCCTTTGTGCCGCGCCACCCGAGGGACAGGATGACGTAGAACTTGCGCCGCCATTCGGGCACGCCAGCGGGCAGGTTATCGCGGATGATCGCCAGGTCGGGCATGAGCGGCAGGAAGAGGTATGTCACCGAGCCGAGCAGGTAGAGCGTCACCGAGATGATGTCCCACATGATGGGCGATTGCAAACGCCCGTAGATGAACGTGAAGGGCAGGCGGTCAATGCGTCCCATGTCAATCAGGATTTGCATCGAGCCAACGATCAGAGCAAAGACAGTGATGGCTTCCGCCACGCGCGTAATCGGACGCCGCCATTCCGCTCCGGTCACGCGCAGGATGGCGGAGATCAACGTCCCGGCGTGGCTGATGCCGATGAAGAAGATGAAATTGACGATGTACATGCTCCAGTACACCGGGCGTCCCATGCCGGTTACGCCCAGGCCCAGGAACACCTGGCGGAAGTAGAGGGCCGCGCCCCACAGGATGAGCGCCAGCAACACGCCCGCAGAGAGTTTGAAACTGCGGTCAAGAGGCGCAAACAAAGGGTCAATCAATTTTTCTTTGTATTCGCGGTCAATTTTTAACATGGCTTAGCCCTCCCGCAAATAAATCGTTTTCGGGTGCGTGCCTTCGTCTTCCAGCAGGCGGAACGTACGGCTGTTCAACGAAAGTTTATGCACGGTGCTTTCGGGATCGTCCAAGTCGCCAAAGAAGCGCGCCTTGCCGGTGCAAGTCTGCACGCAGGCGGGAACGTACTCGTCCGGGCGGAAATCCCGACCTTCGGCTTCGGCCTGAGCGTGTGCTTTCTTCAGGCGATGGATGCAGTAGGTACATTTCTCCACCACGCCCAGCGGCCGGACGGCGGGACCTTCCAACACGCCGCTGCCTTCCACGCGGTCGGGGTTGAGATGCTCGCCCAGCGGCGCTTCCCATTCGGGCTTATACCAGTTGAAGTAACGCACGCCATACGGACAGCCCACCGTGCAGAAGCGGCAGCCAATGCAGCGGGCGTAGTTCTGTTCCACGATGCCTTCCTCGTTGATGAAGGTTGCGCCCACCGGGCAAACTTTGATGCAGGGCGGGTTTTCGCAGTGCATACACGGACGGGTGATGTACTGCGATTTGACGCTGGGATATTCGCCGATCTCTTCGGTGGGGTTGACCGGCATCGGGAAGACATCGTTCCAGCGGACGGCGCGTCCCAACTCGGCCTGGTCGGGCGTAACGACCGGGGTGTTATTTTCAAACCGACAGGCAATGCTGCAGCCCTGACAGGCTACACATTTGTCCAAATCAATGACCATTGACCATTTTGGCATAATGTTTTCTCCATGGGGGGAAGTACACAGGGATACTACAGGTACACAGGTACACGGGTCGGGGTTCACGTGTCTACGTGTGTACTTGTTTACGTGTCTACCTGTATACCCTCACCCTCGTATTCGTAAACGCCGCGAGGCCTGTCAGCGGCTCGGAGGCTGGATTCATAATTTCGAGTCCGTTCACGCCGCGCCCTTTGGCAAAACGCCCAACGGCGGTATGACCCTGATTGTAGGGCAGGTTCACCACATCGGGACGAAGACCCGCCACAAACTTGACCCGCGTGCTGATTTTCCCAAACGGGCTTTCGATGGTCACCAAATCATTCTCCTGCAGCCCAAGCGCTTTGGCAGATTTGGGATTCATCTCCAGCCACGAGTCCCAGGTTTCGCGCACGGTCATGCCGCTGATTTCCTGCAAGGAGGGCATGTTCGCCGCCTCGCTGCGCGGGCCGAGACTCATCAACGTGATCACGTTCAACAGGAAGGGATATTTCTTTTCATCGCCGATAAAAGCGGTTTCTTCAAAATGAGGCAGGTTCGCGCCATCGCCGGTCATTGAAATGCCGAGCACGGCGAGTTCATCCTTTTTCATGTTGCCGAGGAAG
>JBBIUO010000271.1:0-6019 GCA_037440205.1 Chloroflexota bacterium | reverse complement strand
AACGCCGATCTCAACACCGGCGGCCCCAAGATCTACACCAAACAGGACGGCACGGCCGGGTCTTCGTATGAAATCACCGCCTCCACCGTCCGCTTCCTCTCCTCGCGCGGCGACGTTCACGAGGGCGGCCCCGTTGCAGGCGGCAACAACATGGAAATGGCCGAACTTCCTCCCGAAGACGACATTCCGTTCTAGCAAACATCATCAGTGGGTCTGGCGGATCTCCATTCGGTCTGTCAGGCCCGCTCTTCTTATGGAAATTCCCATGAGCACACCCCCAATCCCTCCCAAACCCAGCGGCCCCATCCTCGAACTCCCCGCCGATCTTGAAATCGTCTACGCCAACCTCGCGCGCATTGCCCACTCCCCCGCCGACATCGTCATTGACTTTGCCCACATCCTGCCCGGCGAACCGAAGGCGAAAATCCGCTCGCGTGTGGTGATGACCCCGCTCAGCGCAAAACTATTGGTCAGGGCGCTGAGCGAAAACATCGCCCGCTACGAATCCGCCTTCGGCGAGATCAACCTTCCCACCAACAACTCACTGGCCGATAACCTCTTCCGCCCTTTTCAGCAGCCGCCTGAACCGCCAAAAGAACCGTAGACCCCATCATGCACAAACTTGAAAAAATCACAGATGGAATCCGGAAAGCCTTCGACGCGCGCACATCCGCCCGCGACCGGGCGCTTGCCCAGGCGCGCCAACTCACACGCGCCTGTTCCAATGCCATCCGCGCCGTGCATCGTGATGAAGCCGGCGTCATGGACATTCAATTAAAGGAGGCGCGCCTGTTGGCTGACTCACTTCGCGCATCTCTCGCATCCTATCCCGATCTTTATTACGCAGGATACACACAGGACGCGCTCAAGGAATTTGTGGAAGCCAGTGTCACTTGCGCCTTGATAAGGAACGAACCGCTTCAGACTCCCGAAGAGCTGGTCGTTGAACCCGCGACATTTCTCAACGGGTTGGCGGAAGTCGTCGGTGAATTGCGCCGCCGCATCCTCGATATCCTCCGTCATGGATATTCAACAGAAGCCGAACGCCTGCTCGGTTACATGGATGAAATCTATTCCGTCCTCGTCACCATGGATTATCCCGACGCCATCACCAACGGCCTGCGCCGGCAAACCGACCTTGCGCGAAGCATCATCGAAAAAACGCGCGGCGACATCACCTTCAGCCTGCGCGGCGAACATCTCACTCAAGCCATCAGCCGGCTGAGCGCCCAATTGAACAGCGACCAGCTGTCGGCTGCGGAAAGAAGCGATTAAATTCGTATGGCAAAAAAAGGCGGACGCCGTTATCCCCTCGTCGTCTACACCCACATGATCAGCCGCTGGTGGACGGCGGTCTTCGCAATCGGGGTCGCCCTGATTGGCCTGGCCTGGGCTGTCTACCTTTGGAAAATGGATCAGTGGCGCTGGCTTACGCTCGCCAGCCTGGGCGGGTTGCATTTATTTCTTGGCCTGCTGATGTGGCTCATGCGCAAGAGCGCCTATGTGCAGCCTTTTCGCGATCACCTTCGCCTTGCCACCCCGTTTTTGCGGCTCAATATTTCATATAAAAGGATTCGGCGCGCATCGTCAGCAAATATGGGGGCATTATTTCCGCCCAACACCGTTTCAAACTGGCGGGCCGAGATCATCCAACCCATCGCCAGGATGACCGCGATCGTGATCGAGTTGAACGGCTTTCCCATGTCGCAATCCACGCTCAAGTTGTTCCTTTCGCCGCTCTTCTTCAAGGACAAGACGCCGCATTTTGTGATCCTTGTGGATGACTGGATGAAGTTCAGTTCAGAGTTGGAAAGTATGCGCACCGGCACCGGGCCTGTCACCTCCAAGCCAAAGCGCAACGAATCCATTCTTTCACGCCTGCCGGGCAAAAACAAGTGAACATTTACTTTGCCTGTTCCATCACCGGCGGGCGCGACTTTGAAGCCGTCTGGCAGGAGATCGTCGCCGCGCTCATCAGCGACGGGCATGAAATCCCCACATCGTATTTGGCCCAATCGGAAACCGTGGAAAAGGAACGTTTGCTTTCACCGCGCGATGTCTACGAGCGCGATGTCAACTGGATAAAAAACTGCGAGGCGCTGGTCGCCGAGGTCAGCGTTCCTTCACACGGGGTGGGATATGAAGTGGGCTTTGCCTTGAATGCCGGAAAACCCGTCTTGTGCCTTCACCAAAAAGAACGAAACGTATCGAAGATGATTACCGGAAACCCCGCTCCCAACCTGACCGTGCAGGCCTACGAAAATGCGGCGGATGCCATTTTTCGGGCGCGCAGGTTTCTTGACAGCCTGTGAAATATTTGTGAATATTGTCACAGTTGTTTGGTGACATTCATGAATGGTATTAACGGGGAAAGCGGACTATGATAAAGATGGAGACGGAGCAAAGACACCTCCAAAATACTTTCTTGTCTCCTCCTTTGGCGAAAGTTGCCGCCGGTTCAAACACCGGCGGCAACATTTTTAAGCAGGTGTCAGGTTTTTATTCGTGTGCCGGGAGAAGCACAATGAAGGTCGAACCCTTCCCCACAACCGATTCCACCCATACACGGCCCTGGTGGCTGTCCACAATGGATTTGACAATCGCCAGCCCCAGGCCGGAGCCCTCCACATCCTCAAGGGCATTGGAAGCGCGATAAAACTTCTCGAACACGCGGCCCTGTTCCTCCGGCGGAATGCCGAGGCCCGTATCCTCCACTTTTAGAATGATCTGATTCTCCTCCATGGACATGCTCACACTGACACGGCCTCCATCGGGGGTGTACTTGATGGCATTGCCGATGAGATTATCCAGCATCTGACGGATGCGGATGGGATTGGCGCGCAACGGACGTAAATCCGGGGCAATGCTGGTGGTGAGCAGAATCCTTTTCTTTTTTATCTGGCCGTCGAACATATCCAGCGCATATTGCAGGATTCCCTCCAACTGAACCGCTTCGCGGCGCGTGTCGAATCCCGCCTCCAGCCGGCCAAGATCGAGCAGTTCGTTGATCAGCGTTGTGATGTGATGGATGCTTCCCTGGAGGCGCTGTAAAAATTCCTGTTGGTTTGGATTCAGCGGGCCGGTGCGTTCGACCAGTTCCGTGTACCCGAGGATCGAGGTCAGGGGTGAACGCAGGTCGTGTGAAATCGTGTGAATGAAATCGTTCTTGAGGCGGTCGAGTTCCTTGATGTACGAAATATCCTGCATGGTCACGGCGGAGCCGATGCGGGGAATGGGCGTGTATTGGGCGTTGAAAACGCGGCCATCGTCGAAATTGATCTCATGATATTTCAACGGCGCATCGCCGGCGCGGGAGAGCAGGGCGTTCAAATCCGCGTTCGAGATCACCTCTGCGAGCGACCTGCCGAGAATCTCCCTGCCATCCAGCCTGAAAATATCGTAAATGGCGCGGTTGACAAGCAGGACGCGCTTTCTGTCGTCCAGGACGATGACGCCATCCTGAATATTTGAAATAATCGCTTCCAGTTTGGCGCGTTCGCTTTCTGAAAGTTTTGCCTTTTCCGTCAATGACGAGGTGGTGCGCCGCACTTCGCGGCGAAGCCAGTCGCCCAATCTCCGGGCATGGGTAAGGCTTCTTTGAACCTCGTCGGTGATATCGGATACCTTGAGCGGAGGATAAAGATAGCCGGTAAGCCCGGCTTTCAAGGCGGTTTTGGCAAATCCGGTGGTATCCTGTTCGGCGTATAAAATGATCGGTAGAGTCGGGAAGCGTTCAAGAACCTCTTTCGAGATCAAAAAGCCGTCGTGCTCGGAAAATCGTTCACCGATGATCATCAAAGCGGGAATCGACTCCAGCAGGCATCTATCCAGGCTTGCAAGGTTGTTCGCAACCGCCACATCGAACCCGCCCGCTTGCAACGTGCGCCCCATTAAATCCAAGATGGGGGACGGATTTAACGCCAGTAGGATCATGTCCTGTCTTGTCATGGGATTCCTATTTGTGGTTTGGAATGATCGTCTTTTCGGAGGAATTCGCGAGGCGTTGCAGGGATGCTTGTACCAGTTCGAGCGCTTTCTTTTGTTCCGAGTTGAGAGGGCCGGGCGTCCCTGTCAGCACGAGATTAAGAGGATAGCCGGCCGCCTGTACCTCGTTGCGGATCGAATTTCGCATCAGTTCCAGCGCCGCGTACCGTTGTTTTTCGTTCACGCGGGCGGTCTCGGCGCTGTGTTCGAGCGCGCGGAACAAACGCGCATTGACCAGCGAGATGGACGCAAAATCCGCCATGGCTTCGAGCATGGTCTGTGAATCGCGGGTGATCTCGCGGTCGTTCTTCCGCGCCACCATCAGCAGGCCGATCACCTCACCCTGAATCTTGATCGGGATCACGCCGACCGCCCTGCCCAGCGACGCAATTTTGAACTTTTGCAGGGGTGTGCCATTCATGACCAGACTCTCCCCCGAAAAAGCCACAAGCGGACTGATGCCGTCATCCAAAGGCTGGTTCATTTTCTTCGACCAGGCCTCGGGCAGGTTGCGATGCGCGCGCAACAAAAAGGCGTTGCTTTGTTCATCGCGCAGAGTCAGCCAGCAGTAATCCGCTTCGGCCACCTGCAATGCGCTTTCGAGGATTCGGTCAAAGAGCAGGCGGTGATCGGTGATCGAAGTGACTGCTTTTGCAGTGGAAAGCAGGGTGGTCAGGTCGCGCAGCCGGCGCTGTAATTCCACATTCATGGCCGATAACTGGCGATCCAGTTTCTGGCGTTCGCGCGCCTCCTGCGTCTGTCGCAGGGAACGCTCCACGATGGAAACAACCTCCGCATCGCGCACCGGCCAAAAGATCACATCGGAAGCGCCGAGGCGAAACGCCTGGATTGCATCCGCCTCCTGGCCTTTTTCCGCGATCACGATCACGGGCGACTTCACCCCCTGCGAGTTGAGCGCGGCCAGCATGTCTTTTCCGCTCAGGCCGGGTAAATTTAAATTGGCGAGGATCAAGTCCGGGGGAGTCTGAAGCGATTGCTTGATCGCAGAGGCCGCATCCCCCACCGTCGCCACCCTGTATCCAAGCGGCTGTAACGATTGCCTCACAATCAAATCAACAATATCTGGATCGCTATCAACGACGAGAATTCGTTCCCCGGTGGCCATGGTTTTTCCTTTGGCTGATTCTATCACTTTTTCGTGTACAATCCCTCCCATGATTTTTCCTGCCAATGGTATTGCAACCGTCATCCCAGCCTATCGAGTGGAGGAAAACATCGAATCCGTTTTGCGGGATTTGCCGGCCTACATCGAACACATCATTGTGGTGGATGACGCTTCGCCCGATTCCACCGCCGACCTGGTAACTGGTCTGGCCCAAAAAGACATTCGCCTCACCTTGATTCGGCACTCCCAAAATCAGGGCGTGGGCGGAGCGATGATCTCCGGCTTTCGCAAAGCGCTGGAACTCGGCGCGCGAATCATCGTCAAACTCGACGGCGACGGGCAAATGGACCCCGCTCACATCCCCGCGCTTGTCGCGCCGCTCATTCAAGGGAAGGCAGATTACACAAAAGGCAACCGCTTCCGCGATTTTATTTCGCTTCGCAACATGCCTTTCATCCGCCGCATGGGAAATTTGGGATTGAGTTTTCTCACCAAAGCCGCCACCGGCTACTGGAACATCTTCGACCCGACCAACGGCTACTTCGCCATCCGCGCCGAAGTGCTGGCGCAACTGCCCTTCGACCAGATTGACAAACGCTATTTCTTCGAGACCTCCCTGCTGGCGAATTTATATCTGATCAACGCCCACGTGATGGACGTGTCCATCCCCTCCCGTTACGGAAACGAGACCTCGCATCTTTCGATCCGCCGCAGTTTATTTGAATTCCCGATCAAACTTTTTTCCACTCTCCTGCGGCGCATCCTGCTGAAATATTACATCCATGATTTCTCGATCATCTCGCTGTACATCATCACCAGCATTCCTCTTCTGCTTTTTGGCCTGATCTTCGGCACGGTCAAATGGATTCATTACGCCAGTTTGAACATCCCCGCCCCCACCGGCACGGT
>JBBIUO010000270.1:0-6021 GCA_037440205.1 Chloroflexota bacterium | reverse complement strand
TTGGCCTGCACCACATCGCGCACGTTGATCAGGTCACGGCTTTGGCCGCCATCGCCAAAAATGGTGACGGGTTTTTGATCCAACATGCGGCGGATGAAGATTGGCACGGCGGCGGCGTACATGGAATCAGGCCGCTGGCGCGGGCCGTAGACGTTGAAATAACGCAAGGCAACCACGTCGAAGCCGAAGAACTCGGTAAACAGTTGGGCGTATTTTTCGTCCACACGCTTGGAGGTGGCATACGGCGAAAGTTGTCGCAACGGGGTGTCCTCCACAAGAGGCATGGCAGTCGAATCGCCATACACCGCCGCGCTGGATGCGATCACCGCGCGTTTGACACCGGCTTTGCGAGCTGTTTCAAAAAGGATGGATGTGCCAGTCACGTTCACGTCGAAACATTCCTGCGGCTTTTCCATGGATTCGGGGACGGAGACAAATGCCGCTTCGTGGAAAACAACGTCCATGCCGCGCACGGCTTCGGCTACGCGGGAGGCGTCGCGCAAATCGCCTTCGATGATCTCGACATCGAGTCCTTTCAGGTTTTCGCGCTTGCCCGAAGAGAAGTTATCCAAAACGCGGACTTTTTTTCCTTTTTCCACCAAAGCCTGCGCGATATGCGAGCCGATAAAACCCGCGCCGCCAGTCACCAGATAATTCATTCTTTTTACCTTCCTGTTCTTCGCAAGACTGTGCCGATGGTTCGCAACACGATGTTGAAATCCATGGTCAGGGTGCGATGTTTGATGTAATAAAGGTCATATTCGAGCTTGACTACGGTTTCTCTCACGGTCGCCACATAACCATAATTGATCTGCGCCCAGCCGGTCAGGCCGGGCTTCACCAGCAGACGCGCGCGATAAAACGGGATCTGCCTTTGAAATTGCGCCACGAGTTCGGGGCGCTCCGCACGCGGACCGACGAGACTCATTTCGCCGGTCAACACACTCAGGAATTGAGGCATTTCATCCAAACGGGTTCGGCGCAAAAAATTCCCCACGCGGGTCACGCGCGGGTCATTGACAACGGTCGGACGGACTTCGCCGTCCTCTTCCGCATTTTGAAACATGGAGCGGAATTTGTAAATCCTGAATAAACGTCCGCCCTTTCCCAATCGCTCCTGTGAATAAAAAATCGGGAAGCCGCTTTCCAAAGCAATGGCAAGAGCAGTGATGGGAAAGATGACGACAAAGACCAGCGACCCGATCAAACCGCCGATAATATCCATCAGGCGTTTGAACAATTCGTACACCCCGCCTGCGTGAACCTGATCCACGAACGAGCGGATGACCCAGTCCGATTCGAGATGCTCCACCGGCACACGCTGGGTCATCTCTTCGTACAAGATGGGCATGCGAGTCACTTCGATTCCGCGTTCCTGCGCGTCCAAAATGGTTTGAAAGGTCTCGCCTTTGATCTCGCCGTTGATGGCGACCACAATATCGGAGATGCGGTGACTTTCGATGATGTCGAGCAGGTTCTGGCTTGTGCCCAGCACGGCAAATCCTTGATAGGACTTGGATTGCTTCCGCAGGTCGTCGTCTATGTAGCCGATGAGCAGGAACGGAGGCGGGCTGAACCTTCGGTAAATATCCGCAAGCGAATGTCCCGCCTTGCCCGCGCCGACGATGAGCACGCGGCGCATCAACCCTGATGAGGTGTAGAGTCTGATGTAGATGGCGCGCCAGGCCAAAGTCAGGATGGAAGCGATGATGAGGAACGCAGCCACCCCGATGCGCGGCAAAGACTCCGGGTCCTGGTTAAACATGAAAATCAGGGAGTATCCCAGCAGACCCACAAGCGGCGCAACCGCAATCCCGCGCAGGGTCCTCCTCCAACTGGCGGCGGAATGCGGCTCGTAGGAATCAACCATCAATAAAAGCCAGACGAGCGGAAGCAGATAAAACCAGAATGGGATTTTGAGTTCGATGACACTGGCGGCAATTCGTTCCGCGCGGGCATCGGTAAGGCCGCGCTCGATCAAACGCTGAATTTCCCGCGCCAGGGAAAATTGATACCAGGTGAACAACCCGCCAAACATCGCGCCGGCGGATGCGATGAGATCGCCCGCCAGCAGGATGGTGCGTTGTTCACTGGGTCTTAATCGAATCGGGGGTTTGACAATATCAGCCATGATGACGAGCCGGGATAGGGCTTGAAATGAAACTCCACAAAAAACCCGCACCCCACGAGAGGTGCATGGTCATGATCGCAAGCGGCAGTCCAAAAGCGGGAAAAGCGGTTTGTTTTTCGATTGCCAGTTTCAAGCCGGCCAGGCCAAGGACAAAAAAATAAAATACCAACTGGGCGGCAAGGAGATAACGCGCCAGCCCCAAAAACAAGGATAACACAATAAGAACGATCAGGGAGAAAACGAACAACGGCGGCAACGCCTGCCTCCAGCGAAGCGTATGCGGGTATCGCCGCAGCATCTTCAACTTCCAAAAACCGTAACGCCAGTATTGCGCCGCAAGTTTACCGAGCGTGCTTCTTGAAAAATACACCGAACGGATCGAAGGATCGAGCCAGACCGTCCCGCCTGATTTACGCACGCGCGTGTTGAATTCATAATCTTCATTCGTCAAAAGCGTTTCATCGAACAAGCCAATCTTTTCGATCAACGCGCGGCGAAACGAGCCAAACGGCACCGTATCCACCGCGCCCGCTTTTGCGTTGAGTCGATACATCGCATCGCCCACGCCCAGCGGATGCGCCGCCGCAAACGAAATTGATTTTGCAATCGCCGTATCCGCGCCCGGGCGAATCTCCCACACGCCGCCGATGTTATCGCCTACGCCCGATCCATGCGCGGCCACGCATCGCTCCACGTATTCGGGGATGGGCATGGAATGGGCATCGAGTCGGACGATGATCCCGCCTCTGGACTCACGAATAGCCTGATTCAGTCCCGAAGGAATCGTCCTCGCCGGATTATTCACCACGCGCACTGCCAGATCGGCATGTTCCCGTTGAAAAGATTCGATCACTCCTCGCGTGTTATCGGTGGACATGCCATCGGAAATAATCAACTCCATCTGCGCGCGCGGATATGTCTGCGCGAGGACGGCATCAAGTAAATGACGGATGGTGTTTTCTTCGTTATAACAGGGGACGATGATGGAAACAAAGGGATTCGAGGGCATGGTTACGCATTACTTGGGGCGTGTTACGCAATCAACTTTCTACTTGTGTACTTGTTTACTTGTATACGTGGTACGTGCTTTGCCCAGCGGCAGGAACACCTCGAAGGTGGAACCCTCCCCCTGCCTACTGCGGACGCTTATTCTACCACCATGCGCCTGCACAATCTCATTGGCAATCGCCAATCCCAGCCCTGCGCCGTGTTTCTCTCCGCCTTTGCGGGCAGGGTCGGCCTGATAAAAACGGTCAAAGATATGTTTCTGATCTTCAGCAGAAATCCCCGCGCCGGTATCAGAAACAACAATTCGCATTTCTCCATTCATAACCGAAACCTGCAACAAAATCGAGCCGCCGCGCGGCGTGAACTTGAGCGCATTATCCACAAGATTGGTGAAGACCTGCGAAAGCCGGTCGCCATCGGCAGTGAGATTCGGCAGACCCGCAACGCTTTCCACTTTTATATTCACCCCCGCCCTTTGCAATTGCGGCGAAAATTTTTCCGCAACAGCATTCAACAGCGCGGTAATGTTCACAGGCGACATGGTAATGTCCGCCGTGCCGGCATCCAGCCGCGCCAGATCGAGCAAGTCCAACACCATGCGGTGCATCCGCCCCGATTCGTCGTAAATCACCTGCGCCGCTTTTTGCCGCGCTTCCTCCGAATCCGCCGTGCCATCCAAAATTGCCTGCGCGAATCCCTGAACGGATGTGAGCGGCGTCTTCAATTCATGGGAAACGTTGGCGACGAAATCGCGCTGGGATTTTTGACTCGCCTGCGTGCGTTGAATCATCGAATTGAAAGCGCGCGTCAATTCCTGGACCTCGTGCGGGCCACCGGTTTCAACGGGCTTTGTCTCCGCCGACGGCATGGCGCGGGCGGCGGTCACCACCTTTTGCAGAGGGTCGGCGATCCAGCGCGCAAAAAGGAAGGCCACCACAAGCGAGAGGAGCAGGGCAATCAATCCGCTCTCTGCAATAATGGGAAGGAAATCATCGGTGAAAATATTCGAAATGGAAACCCTCGGGCGCGGCGAAGCAGTCACCAGATAGGATTGATCGGGGAGTATCTCCACCGAATACAGCCACACGACACCATTCTCATCCCGTATCAGTGGAATCTTGCGGAGGACAAATCGTTTCTCCGGGAATGGAAGCGCAGGCTCCCGCCCGGAATACGTATCGAAGGTCAACTGCTTATCCTGGGAATACAACAACACCCGCACTTTGAACACGAGCGAAGCCTTCTCCGCCGAAATGGAAAGCGGCTGGGCATTTGCCGCGCTCGAATTTTCCATCACCACGCCCTGCACAGCCCGAAGTTTCTCCAACGTTTGACGATACAACAATGGATTGGTGATGAGGTATGCAAACAAAATCATCGCCACGACACTCAATGCCGTGACGATGAGCAAGGCGTAACTCAACCAGAGGCGGGAACGGAGGGAGGAGAACATGGGGGGAAGTAGACAGGGAGACAAGTAGACAGGTAAACAGGGAGAAAGTGAGTATGTGTTGCGTATTGCGTGTTGCGTGTTGCGTGTTACGTGATCAACTTGTAGCCGACGCCTGTGACGGTTTCAATTTTCACCGTGGAGCCTTCGAGTTTTTTGCGGAGGTGGGCGATGTGGACATCCACGGTGCGGGTCTGACCGTAGAAATCGAATCCCCAGGCGAGTTGGAGCAACTGCTCGCGGGTGAAGACTCGCTCAGGTTGTTCTGCCAGCGTGAGCAGAAGATCGAATTCCTGGGTGCGCAGGTCAAGAGTCTGTGAGGCGATGGAAACTTCCCGGGAAACGGGATCAATTGTCAGGTCGCCGCGATGAAGCGGTTTTCCATCCGCCTGCTTTTTGCCGTCGCTCCGTCGCAAGATCGCCTTGACTCGCGCGATCAATTCGCGGGGATTAAATGGCTTCGTCAAATAATCGTCCGCGCCGAGTTCGAGGCCGAGGATTTTGTCAATGTCTTCATCCCGCGCGGTGAGCATGATGATGGGAGTTTGATTGCCTTTTGCGCGCAAACTGCGGCAGACTTCAAAACCGTCGAGTTTCGGGAGCATCACATCCAGCACGATCAACGCGGGGCGGGATTTTGCAACGGCTTCGAGCGCGGCTTCGCCATCGCCAACTTCCTGCACGCGAAACCCGTCGCGTTCGAAATACATGCGCGAGAGTTGAACGATGGAGGGTTCGTCGTCAACAAGGAGGATAAGTTCGGAGGTCATAGTTGGCAGAGAGACCCTAAAGGTCTGCGAGACCTTTAGGGTCTGACCTTATTATCCAACCAACGCAACGGCTTCGATCTCGACCAGTGCGCCCTTGGGCAAACCCGCCACCGCAACCGTACTTCGCGCGGGCGGATTTTGGCCGAGGAATTCCGCATAAATGGCGTTCATCTTTGCGAAGTCGTTCATGTCCTTCAAAAAGACCGTGGTCTTGACCACATGCTCGAGGCCGGAGCCTGCCGCTTGAAGCATGTTACTCAAATTATTCAGAACCTGGCGCGTTTGCTCTTCCACTGCGCCGGGGACCAACTCGCCCGTGGCTGGGTCAATGCCAACCTGCCCGGCGGTATAAACCAGCGAATCAATGCGGATGGCCTGGGAATATGGGC
Source organism: Chloroflexota bacterium (assembly GCA_037440205.1). GTDB lineage: Bacteria > Chloroflexota > Anaerolineae > Anaerolineales > Villigracilaceae > Villigracilis. The sequence goes on along the minus strand of JBBIUO010000270.1, from coordinate 273 downwards.
CAATGGCTTTGGGGGCTTTATCGGTATGAACGACTGTCTTTTGCATGAGCACCTCTCTGTGAGTGTTTCATTTTGTAGAACTTGACGAGTTGATTTTAATACAGAAAGGGAGATTTTCATGAACCGCCTGGCAATCTCTTTGCGCGCGTGAGGGAGTGGGAGGCAAAGAGGAAGGGGGAAAATGATGACATTTGTCACTTCGCTGTAAAGTGATTTTCAGTATAATCAGTAGTTCACGAAAAGGCTTGAACATGGTTTACTTGGCTCTTACCA
>JBBIUO010000269.1:0-6036 GCA_037440205.1 Chloroflexota bacterium | reverse complement strand
GCTGATCGCATTCAACGTCAAATTTTTGCGCGAGGTGCTGGAAGTGATCAAAACTCCGAACGTTGCGCTGGAGACTTCCGCGGCCAATGCGCCTGGAGTCATCCGTCCGGTGGGGGATGAAGATTTCCTGCACGTCATCATGCCGATGCATTTGGGATAAATGGAAAATCCGCTGGATGAAATGTCCGGCGGATTTTTTTGTTCTTGATAAACAGAACATTTGTTCTAAATAAAACCCGCCTCATTCTTAACTGAAAATTGGTTCTGTTTCAAGTGGCATGGTCTACCCTGAACATTTTCTTCTTATTCCTCAAGTTAGCATGGAGCGGTAACGCCTTGTCGTTTGAGTCAACGGGCGTTTGGCAATCACGTTGATCTTGTTCACGTTTTCGATGATGTGCGTGGACACAATTTCCCAGCCTTCTTCCCCCCATTCATTAAGAAGTTGTTCCAACTCGTCTGCCTTCACGCCGGACCAAAATCCACCAACTGTTTGCACGCGATACTCCCATTTGGGTAATTCGTTGTTCATGATGTTTCCTTTCGTTTTGCATGAAACAAAAATGCGCGACCCTGTAACGAGTCGCGCATCCCATTTCAAACCTTTGTTTCGTTGCGATACAAAACGTAGGAGTAGATTACCAGAAACACTGTTGATCCAATCAGCGGAACGAACATCAGCCAGAACGCTGTCATGCCGCCGAAACATCCTCCAACAATGGCGAATGCCCCGGAAAGCATGAACAGGACTGAACCGAGTTGATGCGTCTTCTCCCAAACAGTATCACTGGATAAAGTCCACGGAGTCCGAATACCGATGAAGAAGTTGCGTTTTGCTTTCTTCAACATATAGCCTATGGCAATGAACAGAACTCCCATGAACGGCAACATGGCGGCGCTCATTTTGAAATTCTGATACCCGAGGCTCCAGGCCAAAGTCAATCCGTGAATGTACAACATGAATGCGACGATCAGTGCGATGAAAATATTGAACACGTCACGAAACTGCGCAATGTTCGCTTTCAGTGGATCGATGCCGGGAATGACAAGGAACATTACAAACATTCCCAGTGTAACGAGCGGCATCAGGAATACGCCCCAGAATTTGGGTATATAGCCGTTCACTTCATCGATGGCATTCCAGTGGGATGCCATTTGTTCTGGAAGCCGATCCCAAAGGAGCACACCGGCGAGAATTGAAATTGCGATCAAAGCCAGTACGATCATTGAAGTTGTTTTTGTGGTCATTTTTTTTCACCTTTTAGCAGATACGGCCGGTTTCACGTGAAACGCGCCAACGGAATGGAACGATTTCTTTTATTTGTTCTTTGGCAGGTTATTCTGTGCCAGCGAGATCATGCCGCTCAAGGCGCCCAGGTTCATCGTATCCACAGCAGAGGACGGAACGATCACCAGCGCGCCTCTGTCCTTCAATCCTTCAAACAGCATATTCATCGCGCGTAGATGCAAAGCAGTGGGATTGTTGACATACGCCCGCGATGCTTCGGCAAACGACACCGCAATCTGCTGTTCCGATTCTCCGAGGATCACACGCGCCTGCCGCTCACGTTCGGCCTGTGCCTGGCGGGACATGGCGTCTTCGAGCACCTGTGGAATGACCACGTCTCGAATCTCCACGGACTGCACCGTGATACCCCAGGGCGTGGTGCGTTCGTCAATAACCTTTTGCAGTTCCTCATCCATTTTGGCGCGGCCAACCAGAATATCGGCGAGCGACATTTGCCCAATGATCTCACGCAAAGCGGTCTGCGCCGCCCATGAGATCGCGCTTTGATAATCCTTCACTTCGAGCGCCGCCTTCTCCGCATCCCAAACGACCCAGAACAATACTGCGTCCACGTCCACTGGAACGGTATCTTTTGTGAGGGTCTTCTCCGCAGAAAATGATGTCACCATCACGCGATGGTCTATCCACATGGCCGCAGAATCAATGACGGGAATCAGCCAGAATACACCGGGTCCTTTCAGTCCATTGAATTTGCCAAGCCGCAGAACAACAGCCTTTTCCCATTGCGATGCGACCTTCAATGCAAAAAGGAAGTACATCCCAATCAACATCCAGGCGGATACCCAAATACCGATTGCGACATCTGGATAACGACCATCTGCAAAAATGGCGCCGATGATTGCGATCAGCAGGAGCACGGCAAATAATGTCCCGGCAATTGGCGGAATATGTTGATCGTCCTTCGACGCCTTGTTCTTTTCAAGCAACGATCTAAATAGACTTGTGTTCATTTGACATTCTCCTTCTGTTTGTCCTGCGCTTCTTTCATGACCTTCAAATTGGTTCTCACCATCCGGCTGATCTCTCGCTCTGAGAAGCCCAGCCGAAAAGCTTCGCTGATAAACCGCCGAGTCAATGCGTCAAGCGATTTGCTTCGTAATCGTTCGTTCGTTTCCGGCGGCGGGATTTCGGTGATATAGGTGCCGCGCCCTTGTTGCGTGGAGATGATTCTGGCTTCATCCAGTATGCGGTATGCACGCGCCACGGTGTTGAAGTTGATCCGCAATTCCTGTGCCAGCGCACGAACAGTTGGTAGTTGATCTCCGTGCTTGAGTATTCCGTTTGCCAACTGACTTTGAATTTGATTCACGATCTGGGTGTAAATGGGTAAGCCGGAGCGAAAATCAAGATGAAGCGTGAGTTTCTTTTCAATCATGAATTACCTTTATATTGTACTAATTGTATCATTGTGTGAATTGTATTCGTTTCCGGGCTTTTGTCAACCCCCCAAATCATAAAATGGGCAGTTGGATAAACATCCAACTGCCCATGAACATCTTGTGAAATCGCCATGAAACCTTTTGCAAGACAACTGTTATTTCTTTGTCCTCATTCGGCGAAACGCCTTTCCCAGCCTCCTGATCCCCTCTTCAATATCTTCCACGGGTTGTGATGCAAAGTTGAGGCGAATCCATTCCTTGCCGCTCGTTCCATCGGTAAAGAAAAAATTACCGGGCGCAAAGGATACGCCTTCCCTGCATGCAACAGGCAGCAATTTGTCTGCGAGGATGGATTCCGGAAGCCGTAACCAGATGAACAGTCCGCCTTTTGGCGCATCGAAGGAAACGCCTGAGGGCAGGTATCGGTCAATGGATTCAAGCATGGCATCGCGTCGTTTGCGAAACACCTGACTTGAACGATGCAGATACGCCTGATATCGTCCAACAGTTACATAGACATCCAATGCGCGCTGAATCAACGTAGGAGTTGCCAGATCGCTGAGACGTTTGAAGTTGAGCAAACTTTCATAGACCGGCCCATCTGCAACGATGAATCCGACACGCAGACCGGGCATCAGCATCTTGGAGAAGGTGCTGATATAAATAACCTGTCCACCGGGGTCCAACGCTTTGAGCGAAGGCTGGGCGTGCCCCTCGTATCGAAGATCACCCACAAAATCGTCCTCGATGATTGGAACGTTGTATTTATCCGCAAGCACGATCAGTTCACGCCGGCGAATACTGCTAAGACAGGTGCCGGTCGGGTTGTGGAAATTGGGCACTGTGTAGATCAATTTGGGATGGTATTGCTGAAGAAGTTTTTCCAACTTCTCAACCTGCATTCCCTGACCATCCATCGGAATGCCGGTGATTTGAAAACCAAGCGTGCGGAATAAATCTAGGGCGCCAGAATAAGTCGGCTCTTCCACTAATACAGTGTCATTCGGCTTGAGCAATACTTGTGATATCAAAAAGATTGCCTGTTGTGACCCGGCTGTGATGAGAATATTTTCAGGGTGGGTTTGCAGGCCCTGGCTGGCAAGGATGCGGGCAATACCCTCGCGCAGCGGCGCGTATCCGCTTTTCTCCCCGTACTCCAGGGTGGCGATTTGATCGCGTTTCATCACGGCTTGAATGACTTTGCGAAATTCATCCACAGGAAATTGACGGGAGTCGCTGACGCCGCTTGCAAAACTGATCGGGTGCGGATGACCCGAGGCATGGAGAACCTCATCCACAAGGTCGGAACTCGACACGATGTTCCTATCCTGCACGCTTTGTTGCCACAGAGGCCAGGGAGTTTCGAGGTTGGTCTTTGTAATGACTGGAATTGAGTGTTGTGGCAGGACATAAGTTCCGCTTCCCATGCGCGAGAAGACCAGCCCATCTGCCTCCAACTCGGCATAGGCGTTTTCAACCGTTGTGCGGTTGATGCCCAGATCGTGAGCCAGTTGACGGCAAGCAGGCAGTCGCGTATCGGCGGTCAGATTACCGGAAAGGATTGCCTCCCTCAAATAGGAACTGATTTGTTGATAAAGCGGAATCTCGTTTCCTCGGTCAAGTGGGATGCGCATTTTATCTCTCCATTTGTATTGGCTTGGTGAATATATCACCATCTGGCGCGGAAAAATAGAGACAATCGGTTTCGTTCCTCATAAAAAAGTAAAATTGGCCTGTGGTTTTTTGATAATTATTGGCTCTTAACATATGCCAATTTTCTCCTAGAATCGAAAAACAAAAATTATCACCAAACTAGGAGTGCAATATGGAACAAAAGACTGGCACATGGACCGAGAAAAAAGGCCTGGCGCAGATGCTCAAAGGCGGCGTCATCATGGACGTGGTGAACGCCGAGCAGGCCAGGATTGCGGAAGAAGCCGGGGCGTGCGCTGTGATGGCATTGGAGCGTGTCCCTGCGGATATTCGCGCGGATGGCGGCGTGGCGCGCATGTCTGACCCTGATATGATTTTGAAGATCATGGATGCGGTCAGCATCCCGGTGATGGCGAAGTGCCGCATCGGTCATTTTGTGGAAGCGCAAATTTTGGAAGCGATTGGCATTGACTACATTGATGAGTCCGAGGTGCTCACCCCCGCCGACGAGGAACATCATATTTTGAAGCACAATTTCAAGGTGCCTTTTGTGTGTGGATGCCGCAACATCGGCGAGGCCCTGCGGCGGATCGGCGAAGGTGCGGCGATGATCCGCACGAAAGGCGAAGCAGGCACCGGCGATGTGGTGGAAGCAGTTCGCCACGCCCGCAGTGTGATCGGTTCGATCAAGCAACTGCAAACGATGGGCGACGAAGAGTTGATGACCTTTGCAAAGAACAACGGCGCACCGTATGAATTGGTGAAGGAGACGAAGGAACTTGGGCGTATGCCGGTTGTGAATTTTGCGGCGGGCGGCGTTGCAACCCCGGCCGATGCGGCGTTGATGATGCAACTCGGCGTGGATGGTGTGTTTGTCGGTTCCGGCATCTTCAAGAGCGGCGACCCTGCCAGGCGCGCGGCGGCCATTGTCAAATCGGTGACGCATTATCAGGATGCTTCCATTCTCGCGGAGGTGAGCAAAAATCTCGGTGAGGCAATGGTTGGACGAAGCGCCGCGCAGATGCCCGAAGCGGAACGTCTTGCCGGGCGTGGCTGGTGATTAATGTAGACACGTAAACAGGTATGCAAGTAAACACGTGTGTACCTGTCTACTTGTGTACCTGTCTACTTGTGTACCTGTGTACAGTCATCATGAAAATCGGTGTCCTCGCCCTGCAGGGCGATTTCTCGGAACATATCACCATGCTCAAAAAGACCGGCGTGGAAACGGCGGAGGTTCGCCTGCCGAAACATCTCGACGGGTTGGATGGTTTGATCATCCCCGGCGGCGAATCGACGACCATTGGCAAACTCGCTGTGGCGTATGAGTTGATGGAACCATTGAGACAATTTGGAAAGAGCCATGCCATTTGGGGAACCTGCGCCGGCGCAATCTTCCTTTCGAAGGATGCAAATGCCGACCAGCCTCTGCTTGGCTTGATGGATATTACCGTGCGGCGCAACGCCTTTGGCCGCCAGGTGGATTCGTTCGAGACGGATTTGGAAATTGACGAACTCATGAAGGCCACCGAAACGAGTCATCCCTATCATGCCGTGTTCATCCGCGCGCCGATCATCGAAGCGGTGCATGGCGATGCAAGGATTCTCTCGGCGCTCGAAGATGGACGCATCGTGGCGGCGCAGGAAGGTCATTTGCTCGCCACATCCTTCCACCCCGAATTGACCGGCGACGCG
>JBBIUO010000268.1:0-6041 GCA_037440205.1 Chloroflexota bacterium | reverse complement strand
GCGGGGCCGGCCGGCATCGGCGTCGCGCGGCAGTTGCGCGAGGCCATGCGCGCGTTTGAAACGCAGGGACTCATCCGGCGGCGGCAGGGTTCCGGCACGTTTGTGGTCGGTAAAATGCGCGCGCTTCTCGATAACGGACTTGAAGTGCTCGAAAGCGTCGAAACGATTGCGAAACGTTTGGGCATGGAAGTTTCCGTGAGCGATCTGAGTATCGAATCGCTCACCGCTGACTCGGAACTTGCAACCGCCTTGAATGTGGATAACGGAACGCGATTGACGCGGGTTAGGCGTGTGGTTCGCACGGATAACCGGCCCGTTGCCTATCTTGTGGATACGTTGCCCGAGGACGTTCTCCACGTGGATGATTTGCCCGCCGATTTTCACGGTTCGGTGCTGGACTTTTTGCTTGGTCGCGGCGATCCTTTGAAGACCTCCCGCGCGAATGTCAGCGCGATTGGCGGCACCGCCGAGGTTGCCAAGGCGCTCGAGATCCAGCGCGGCGATGTGCTGTTGCATTTCAATTCCCAGTTGTTCGATGAGGATGGGAAGATCGTGGATCATTCGTTGAGTTATTTTATTCCGGGATATTTCCATTTTCATGTTGTGAGGCGGGTGGGCGCGGGCTAGTTACACGTTACAAGTTACGAGTTTAAAGTTGCGGGTTGACATGGCAACTTTTAAATATTCAGATTTATGAGGTGTTTGAATGACAGTAGTGAACGACATAAAAAAGAAAGTACAAGACCATCGCGAAGATATTATCAAGTTCATGCGCGAAATCGTTGCCATCCCTTCGATGAACTCGAAGATCGGGCCTGTGGGCGAGCGTATTCAAGCCGAGATGAAGAAACTCGGCTACGATGAAGTTCGCTTCGATAAAATGGGCAACACGATTGGGCGCATTGGCAATGGTGAGAAAGTGATTGTCTACGACACGCATATTGACACGGTTGGAATTGGCGATCCGGGGACATGGCAGTGGGACCCGTTCCAGGGCAAAGTTGATAATGGCATCTTATATGCGCGTGGTTCTTGCGATGAGAAAAATAGCACTCCCGGCATGGTATATGGCCTTGCCATTGCCCGCGAACTCGGTTTGCTCGAAGGCTGGACGGTATATTGTTTTGGCAACATGGAAGAGGAATGTGACGGCATCGCCCCCAACACCTTCGTGGAAGTGGACCCGAAGATCAAACCCGATTTTGTCGTCATTGGCGAGCCGACGAAGATGCAGGTCTATCGCGGACACAAAGGCCGCGTGGAGTTGAAAGTTACATCCAGCGGAAAATCGGCGCACGCCGCTTCTCATCATTTGGGCGACAGCGCGTTGTACAAGATGCTCTCGGTCATTTCGGGCATCCGCGATTTGGACGCGCACCTGCACACCGACCCGTTCCTCGGCAAAGGCACGATCATGGTCACGGATACGCGGATCAGCACGGCCTCCATCAACGCGGTGCCGGATGGCTTTACCATTTTCATTGACCGCCGCCTGACATTTGGCGAATCGAAGGAACAGGCTGTTCAGCAGGTGAAGGATTTGATCCCCGGTTATTTGCGCGACCAGATCAAGGTGGAGGAATTATTCTACGATGATCCGTCGTACACAGGTTTTGTCTTCCCCGTTGATAAATATTATCCCGCGTGGGCGCTGGAAGAATCACATCCCATTGTGCAGGCCGGGCAGGATACGGTTCAGCAATTGTGGAACGAGAAGCGGCCAAGCGGCAAGTGGAGTTTCTCGACGAACGGCACGTACTGGGCCGGCAAGGCTGGGATTCCGTCCATTGGCTTCGGCCCCGGAGATGAAATCTACGCCCACACCAGCCATGAACAGATTCCGCTGAATGAAGTTGTGGATGCGACGGAGTTTTATGCATTGTTCCCGAAAATGCTTAGTACACACGTAAACAGGTAAACACGTACACACGTGTCTACCTGTCTACTTGTCTACGTGTGTACTTGCAAACCGCCAAAGAAGGACACATCGAAGTTAAAGGAGAACTTGTAACCGTCCAAATCATTTTCCCCAATTGAATAGGAGGTTCGTATGCGTAGTTTTGCTGGTCGTGACATCCTCTCGCTCAAGGAATTCGAGCGAAATGAGTTCTTCCACGTGTTCGATGTGGCCCAGAAAATGGAACCCATTGCCAGGTCGAGAAAGAACGTGGACATGCTCAAGGAGAAGACTCTTGTAACGGCATTCTATCAACCGTCCACGCGCACTCGTCTGGCTCACGAATCCGCCATGCACCGCCTCGGCGGGCACGTCACGGGATTTTCGGACGCCAAGATGACCCGCGCGGGCGATTGGTATCAAGAGTCCATCAAAGACACGGTCAAGATGCTGGAGTTCTACGGCGATGTGATCGTGATGCGCCATTTTCAGCAAGGAGCGCCTCATGAAGCCGCGAAGTGGGCGAGCGTGCCGATCATCAACGGCGGCGACGGCTGGGGCGAGCACCCAACGCAAATCCTCACCGACTTATATACCGTGCTCCGCGAGAAGGGCCGCATTGATGGACTCAAATGGCTGGCAGTTGGCGACATGCGCATGCGGACCATGCACTCCCTCGGTTATGCCTTGAGCCAATTTGATTGTCCCATCACATTTGTTGCCCCGCCCGAGATGGGCTTGACCGATGATTTCAAAAAGGAACTCAAGGGATACAGCGTGAATTTCAAGGAAGCCGATCATGTCGAAAAGGCCATCGCCGAAGCGGATGTGATTTTGGTCGAGCCGGTCGTTCAGCCCGATTACACAAAATCCCGTGATGAGCGGACAGGTGAACTGAATCTCACGCCCGCGAATTACAAGATCACGCGTGAACTGCTGGAGACAAAGGCCAAGTCCGATGCGATCCTGTTGCACTCGCTCCCGCGCATGGATGAAATCCCCACCGACGTGGATATCACGAAGTGGTCGCGTTACTGGCAGGAAGCCTTCAACGGCGTGGTGATGAGAATGACGTTGCTGGCGCTCGTGCTGGGCGCGATGGAGTAGTAGTTGGGTAGTTCGGTGGTTGAGTAGTTTAGGTAGTTTGAAAGTTGGATGGCTGGGCGGTTTTGATTTGCTTGGCAAATTGCCCGGCCATCCGATGCAAAATGAGGAACGAATGACTTTGGATAAGAAAGCCGTCCAGGCATGGAAAGCGGAATATGACCGCATCAATGAGATGGAGCGCGAGGAACTGAAGGCGCGCCTGGCAAATGAGACCGTAGAGCAAAGTATCCAGTCTTATTTTGCCATGTGCCAGCTGGCAACTGCGCTTGCAGGTTCAACAGACGTACCTCCGGAACTCCAGGAGGAAAGGGAAAGACATTACGTTGAACTGGCCGCGAAATGGAAACGACTGGCTGAAAGGCTTGGACATGTTTAATAGCCCCAATTCCATGCAACAGGTCATTGATTTCCTCACTGAGCGGAACATCCCATATATGTTGATCGGCGGACTGGCAATCTCTGTGTGGGGTGAAGTGCGGGTGACCCATGACGTTGACTTCAAGGTGAGTGTGGATATGCCGCTTGCCGATTTCCGCAAACTGGTGCTGGAGCGTTTTTCTGCGCGCCCGATGAACATGCCTCCACATAAACTCAGCCCGTATGTAATTCATATTTGGGCTTCGCCCGGTGTGGCGGCGGATATTTTGGTCAGCATGTTTGATTATGAAAAGGAAGCGATCAAACGCGCAGTAACCGTCGAAGTCATGGGAACACCTGCCCGCGTTTGCACAGCAGAGGATTTCATCATCCATAAAGCCATTGCAAATCGCGAGAAAGACTGGGCGGACGTTTTACCCATTCTTGAACGCCAACGCGGAAAACTGGACATCAAATACATCCGCAATTGGTTGAACCAATTTGCGGAAGCGTTGGAAAACCCCGAACTGCTTGCCCGTTTTGACGAACTCTATGAAAGCGCAAAATAAATAAATGGAGATTCCCATGTCAATCAGAGAAGAACTCGAAAAACATCGCGGCGAACCTGCAGAACAAAGACTGGCAATTTTGCGAAAGGAACTGTTGAGGCCGATCATCACCGTCGAATCATCGGCACATTTACTCCAGACTGCCAGCGACAAGATCTGCGACTGCCTGCCCGAAGAAGTGAGCGCGGATGAATTCAAGAACACGGTCAAATGGCTGGTCGAGGCGGCGCGCGACCTGCATCAAATTTTGGACGCGCTGACGAGTGATACCTCGCAGGTGCAGGAACAGCATGGGAGGGAGTAATGATGTACGCAGGTAGACAAGTACACAAGTAGACATGGACAAGCAATGCGTGTTTACGTGTTTACCTGTTTACATGTGTACTTGTATACCCTCCCCACCATGAAAATCCTCGAAATCCGCCGCCACTCGATCCGCGATAGTCTGGGCGATCACCTGAACCAAACGGGTGTGACCCTGGCACGTTTGGTCGGGCAAAATATCGGCCCATTCGACCGCGTGGTCACATCCACACTTCCGCGCGCGTTTGAAACCGCCGTTGCCATGGGCTTTGCTGTGGACGAACAAAACGAACTGCTGAACACGTATGGACACGCTGTGGAAAAGGAAGCGCCCTGGCCGCAGTCCTTTGACTATTATTCCGGTGTCGTCAAACACGGCGGCGCGGCGGCAAAGTATGCGCGGAAACTTGCAAAGTATTACGCCGGCCTGATGGATTTCGTTGCCGAAGGCCGCTCCGCACTGGTCATCAATCATGGCGGGGTCGTTGAATTGGGCGTCGTCGGTTGCCTGCCCGATTATGATTTTTCCGCGTGGGGCGGCTCTGTGGGTTACTGCGAAGGCGCAAGATTATTTTGGGAAGATCAATTTACACATGCGGAAGAATTGCGTGTGAGTCGATGAACACAAAGGAGCTTTAGTAGATGAGGAGTAGATCGCTTTTTCTTTTGACTGTCGTTGCAGCTTTGCTGGTTTCGATGGCGGGTTGTACCGGTGCAAAACCAAAAGTCGCGCTGATGCTTGCGCGCGGCGGACTTGGCGACAAGGCCTTCAACGACAGCGCCAATGAAGGCTTGCAAAAAGCCGCGCAGGAACTGGGCGTGGAGGTGACGACCTTCGATTATCAACAGGATGCGCAGAGTGAAAATGTTCGCAAGGCCGCGCAGAGCGGTTATCAATTTATCATCGGCCTCGGTTCTGAAAATTCTGCGGCCATCACAGGGGTTGCAAAGGAATTTCCCAAAACAAAATTTGCGATCATTGATGCAGCCGCCGAAGGTGAAAATGTCACCTCGGTCACGTTCAGCGAACTCGAAGGCGATTTTCTCGCGGGCGCGTTGATCGCGTTGTTGAGCGAAAACAACAAGGTTGCTTATCTCGGCGGTGCGGATGTGCTGGTCATTCGCCGCATTCAATTTGGATTTGAACAAGGCGTGAAATATGTCAAGCCCGATGCCGAGATCGTCGTCAAATACATCCGCGGCAAAGATGATTTCAGCGGTTTCTCGAAACCCGATGAAGCGAATCAAATCGCCGCGCAACTCTATGCCGATGGCGTGGATGTCATTTACGCGGCGGCGGGCGGGTCCACTCTCGGGGCGATCGATGCCGCTAGATCGGCTGGCAGGCTCATCGTCACGACCGGAAGCGACCAGCGTTATCTCGCGCCCGAAGTCGTGGTCACGAGTCGCACAAAGAATATGAATCAGGCGGTCTTCATGCTGATCGAATCATTTACGAAGGGCGATCTGCAAAACGGAAATATCCAACTCGATTACAACTCCGGCGGCATTGGCCTCGCGCCTCTTTCCGACCTCATGCCTGCTTCTGTTTCGAGCGCATTCGACTCCATCCGGGCAGACCTCGAGTCGGGCGCCATTAAATTGGAGCCGTTTGTGAGTCAGTAAACATGTAGAAACGTACACACGGAAACAAGACCTGTATACCTGTATACCTGTATACTTGTTTACTTGTATGCCTGTTTACTTGTATACCTGTGTACCTTATATAACCAAACCAAGGAGATAAAAATGCAAACCAATTTTAGAGGCCGCGATTTCATCGGCGACCTCGATTTCACAAAGGAAGA
>JBBIUO010000267.1:0-6070 GCA_037440205.1 Chloroflexota bacterium | reverse complement strand
CCATTCTTCGAGATTTCATCAAGGTTCAGACGCAACTCTTCGGCGAGATTCGCTTTTCCATTTCGATGGGCGGCGGGAATCGGGCGCAGGTAAAGGTAATCAAATAATGCCTTTGCAAGGCTCGCGGTAAAAAAATGAATCCCGCTGTATTCACGCGCCGCGAAGCCGCAAAAAAGATCGGGGCGGATATTTCTATACCAGAACGTGCCAATCTTGTTTTCGATCCTGCGGGTATTTTTGGTCGTGACACAGGTGACAGGATATGTCACTTCGGTCAGGATGTTATGCTTTTGCAAAACAAATTCAAGCGACAGGTAGGACTGGGGAAAAATAATGGCACTGACTGCCTCTGTAAACAGCGCATCCTTCACATGCAGCTCATAAAAACGGCTTGTCATATACATCCCCTTCTTAAGCGGCAATATCCTGCCGGCTTTCACCCAGCGGTGCAGTAACACGCGCGTTTGATCGGGCGAGTCCATGCCTGCAAACTGCCTGAATGCCTCGATTGAAAAGTAGGGAAGTTCCTCAAACGGCCGCAAAAGGTCTGTCTTCATTTTATATCGGATAATATACAAATTTTGTATATTATCCGATATATATCTGTTTTCGTCAAGAAGGCGTTTTCCTCACCGCCGCGAATCCAAGCCCATTCGGGCCGAGGTGGGTGCCGATCACGGCAGTGACATTGACAAACAAAATATCGCGCGGAATGAATTTTCTGGCGCGGCTCATCAACTCATCCAGCAATTTCCTGGCGCGAGGTTCGGCGTTGGTGTGCAGGATGGCGAGGCGTTCCATTTCGCCAAGCCCGAGGGCAAAGTTCAGGATGCGTTCATCGGCCTGCTTCGTTGTCCTCACCGCGCCGACGGCTTTCACTTCCCCATCGCGCAATTCGATCATCGGCTTGATGGAGAGCAATCCGCCGAGCGCGGCCACTGCGGCAGGGACACGTCCGCTTCGGCGGAGATATTCCATCGTATCCAACGCAGCGGAGACTTGCAATCTTTTTCTTGTGGATTCAATCGCTTCGAGGACAGGTTGTAAACCAAACTCCGCGTTTTCGGCGGCGGCGAGAACTTGAAAGCCGAGTCCCATCGAGAGCGAGCCGCTGTCCACGCAGGTGACTTTGCCGGGGAATCCCTTTGCGGCTTCACGTGTAATATTGATGATGGTGGTTAATTGGTTTGCGGGGTGAATCGAAATGACATGGTCGCAGCCCTGTGAGAGGAGAGTCTGATACGGGGCGGCAAAATCTCCAATCGAGGGCGCGGCAGTTGTCGGCGGAGTCTGAAGCGAGGGCAGGCGGTTGTAAAATTCTTCGCGGGTGATTCCGATTCCATCCGCGTATTCCTTTCCCTCCAAAACAAGGATGGTTGGAACGACGTGAATTTGATGTTCTTCGAGAAGATATGCAGGGAGGTCTGCGGTTGAGTCAGTGACGATGCCGATTTTCATGATTTTAGAAAGTGACAGCCACCTGGAGTGGCTGTCATTTCGCTACTCAATCGAAATAATGAACTGGTAGTGCGGCTGTCCGCCTTCCTGCACTTCCACTTCGAGGGATTCATATTTCGTCACGATCAAATCTGCAATGCGGTTGGCTTCGGCGTGCGCCACGCCTTCACCGTAATACAGGCTGACAAGTTCGTGCTGATCGGCGCCTGCTTTTTCGAGCAAATCCATCACGCCCTGTTCCACCGATTCGGCGGAGACGACCAGTTTTCCATCGAGCAGGGCAATGACCTGTCCCTCCGTCACATTGACTCCGTCAATTTCAACCGTGCGGGTTGCAACCGTAACCTCTCCCGTTTTCACCCCGCCCAGGGCTTTGGTCATTTTCTCGGCGACAGAATCAAGCTCCCCGTCTGGTATGAGCGAGAGCATGGCAGAAAGTCCCTGCGGGACAGTGCGCGACGGCACCACCATGACCTGCTTCACCGTCACTTCCTTTGCCTGATTCGCGGCGAGAATGATATTTTTGTTATTCGGGAGGATGATGACTTTATCCGTCGGCAGATTTTCAAACGAATTCAAAATATCCTGCGTGGACGGGTTCATGCTTTGCCCGCCAGAGACGATGGCCGCCACGCCCAAACTTGCGAAAATGCGGCTGAGCCCCGCGCCCGGCGAAACGACCACCACGGCAATGTGCCCCGGCTCCACAGGGTTGCATTGGATCTGCTTGCCTTTTTGAATATCGTCCATTTGCGCCAGCAGGTTTTCGATGGCAACCTTCGTCACCGTGCCGATGCCCATGATGTAATCAATCGGCTCGTATCGTTTTTCGGTTGGCACGTGGATGTGCATTCGGTACATCCCCTCGCCCTCGCCCACTTGAATGGATGTGCCCATTCCCTCGAGCCGCCCGTAAAATGAGCCGAGGTCCAACTCACCGCCTGGCACAAAATCCACAACCACTTCGTAATCCTGTCCCTCCTCCACTTCTTCCATCGCATCCTGCATCTGCATACTCGAAATTGGCTGAACGGTCATCGTCGGCGTCTCGAGCGACTCGCCGTACACATGCCGCAACATTCCTTCCAAAATAAAAAACAAACCTTTGCCGCCTGAATCCACCACCCCCGCCTGTTTGAGGACTGGGAGAAGCTCCGGCGTATTTTTAACTGCTTCATCCGCGGCTTTGACCGCCACTTCGAGAATCTCCACCGCATCTTTCGCGGACCCCTGGGCTGATTCTGTTGCAATGGCAACTTCTTTAATGACGGTGAGAATCGTGCCCTCCACCGGGCGGACGACTCCTTTGTAGGCGGTATCGCGCGCTTCGCCAAATGCTTTCACCAGGGTTGGGACATCCAACGTTGCTTTGTCATGCACACAGCGGGAAAACCCACGCATGATCTGGCTGGTGATCACGCCGGAGTTTCCCCGCGCGCCCATCAACGCCCCCTTGGAGACCATGCCAGCCATCTCGCCGAGATGCCGCGCCCCCGAATCCTTGATCTCGTTCCAGGCGGCCTGCAGGGTCAGCACCATGTTCGTGCCGGTATCTCCATCCGGGACGGGGAAAACGTTCAACGCGTTGACCGTTTCCTTGTTGGTGCGAAGCCAGGTCAGGCCTGCGTCAATCAGGCGTTTAAGCGATTGGCCGTCAATCGGCATAGTACGAAGTTTCTGTACGCGAGCAGTATCCACAGTCATGAGTCTCCGCCGCTCCTAATCCGTGTCGCTGACGCGCAGGCCGGCCACATGCACGTTGACGGTATTCACACGCAGGCCAAGCGCCTTTTCCACATGGAAGCGCACCGTGTTTGCCACACTCTCGGCCACGGAATTAATGCGGGTGCCGTATTCGATGATGACATTGATGTCAATATCAATATCCTCATCCTTGTAACGGACGGTGATGCCGCGCGAAGGTTCGCGGGTGATGTTGGACACGATCCCATCCGCCAGGTTTTTTGGCGCAAGCCCCACCACCCCGTAGGATTGCAGGGTGGCGTGGTACGCAATCGTTGCCACTGCATTTGGCGAAATGTGGATCCCGCCCAAAGAAGTTTTTTCGTCGCCCATAGGTTTCCTCGATATTTTTTGCCGCGCCGGGGCGTTGGAGCGCCCTCGACGCATTGATTTAGAACGAAACAAGCATTCCGTGTCTATTTTAACATCTTATCTTGAAGAAGGTTGCGTTGTATGGTAAAATTCTGCGCCTTTGAAAAAAAGAGCCTGTCCACCGGGCAGGAATTGGAATCATTGTAATTGAAAGGATAGACATCAAAATGGCTAAATGTAGTACCTGCGGGAAAGCAACCACCTTCGGTCACAACCGTTCATTCTCCCTGCGTGCCACCAACCGCACGTTCAAGCCCAACCTTCAGAAGGTTTCGGTGATGGAGAACGGCCGTCTGGTCAAGAAGACGCTGTGCGCCAAGTGCATCAAGACACTGGGCAAATCTGCGGCGTAGTTTGTTTTTCCATTACACCAAAGGTCACGGCTTCGCGCCGTGATTTTTGTTTTAATTTACACTGGCTCGTAAAACCTTTATCCCCTTCCCCGCTCCCAGCGGATGTTTAAAGATGGCGGTACCTGCCACGAAAACATTCGCGCCGGCTTTGTACATGAGAGGGAGAGTCTTTTCGGATATGCCGCCATCCACTTCGAGATGGGCCTTGGAACGGAGCGCATTCAGTTTATTGCGAATCTCCTCCACTTTGCCGATCATTTCAGGCATGAAGGTTTGACCGGAATAGCCGGGGTTGACGCTCATCACCAAAACGAGATCAGCAATCGGCAAGGCCGAATCAAGAGCAGAGGCGGGCGTGACGGGATTCAACGTGACGCCTGCCGTACATCCCAGCGATTTTATTTTCTTTATCGTTCCAGCCAAATCTGGGCAGGTTTCCACGTGGACGGTGATGTTGTTCGCGCCGGCTTTAGCGAAGGCTTCGAGGTGTTTCTCCGGTTCTGAGATCATCAAATGCACGTCGAGGGGAAGTTTCGTGACTCGCTTGCAGGCTTCCACAAAAAGCGGGCCGACGGTGATCTGAGGGACGAAATGCCCGTCCATCACATCCACGTGGAGCCAGTCGGCGCCGGCGGATTCGCAGGCAGCGATTTCTTCGGCGACGCGGGTAAAGTCTGCGGCAATGATGGAGGGGGCGAGAATGAAGGTATTCATGGGAATATCATTCGCGTCGAGCGAAGTCGAGACGCAATGGCTGTAAACTCCCGCGCTTCGACTGCGCTGCGCCTTGCTCAGCGCGAATCAGTTTATCGAACCGGGGGATTGTAGGCAAAATAAACCATCATCCAAAATGGGATGAGGCCGCCGACGGCCAGCACGGCAAACAGGGCAAGTCCCCAAAAGACCCAGTCAATTTCCTCGAAGGCAGTAGCAGGCTCGAGTGAGTCAAGAGGCGTGGGCACGGGTTGAGGAACCTGTCTGGGAGCAGTCATCTCCCTTCGAGGCGTGGAATTTTCTTTGGTCGGCAGTCTTTCCGAAATTTCAGGAGCAGATGCAACAACAGTCGTGGGCGCGGGTTTGGGCGCCGTCTCATCGGGTTGGGTTCCAAATTTGAGAAGCACACGCCCCAGTTGATCGGCGGTACGATAACGCGCTGAAGGTTCTTTGGAGAGCACCTTCATGATGATCTCTTCGAGCGCGGATGGAATATCGGGGATGTATTCGCGGATGGGAATCGGACGGGCAGAAATATGCAAACGCGCCAGTTCATCGGAGGTGGATGCGGTGAAAGGCGGCGTGCCGCAAAACAGTTCGTACATGACCACTCCGATGGAATACACATCGGAAGCAGGCGTTGGGGACTCACCCCTGGCCTGCTCGGGCGCAAAATAAAGCGGCGACCCCCAAACGACATCGGTGCGTTCGCCGGGAGTCATGGTGGCGAGGGCGCGCGCGATTCCGAAGTCGGTGACTTTGAGTCTTCCATCCTGCGAGACGAGCATGTTGTGCGGCTTGACATCGCAATGGACAAGCCCGGCGCGATGAGCGTATCCCAACCCGGCGCAGGCTTGAACAATAAGCGGGATGCCCGTTTCCACAGAATAACGTCCGCGTTCGCGGATCAATTGTTTAAGGTCTTTGCCGGGGATGTATTCCATGACGATGTAGAGCAGGTTGTCGGCAAAGCCAAAGTCATGCACGGTGACGATGTTCGGATGCGACAGATTCGCCGCGGAACGCGCTTCCATGCGGAAGTTGCGCTGGAATTCCTCGTTGGTCGAGTAATCTTTCCGCAAAACTTTGATCGCCACGTGGCGATCCAGCATCAGGTCGCGCGCGCGAAAGACATCGGCCATTCCCCCGGAGCCAAGTTTTTCCAGAAGTTATAACGGTCGTTGAGGAGTGCGCCTTCGGTCATTGAGGGAAATTATATCGCAACAAAAGCCGCCATTCGTAAAATGCCGTATAATTCCAAATATGCCGGAACGGGAATTCCTCATTTACCTCGACCCTGAAACACGTCTTTGCCGTTACAGGCATTATCATGTTTCCGACGGGAAGGAAATTGTGGAATTTCGCATTCAACTTGAGGTTTTGGTTGACGGCGAGTGGCACGCAGTTGTCCGCTATGACACAGCGCATGG
>JBBIUO010000266.1:0-6074 GCA_037440205.1 Chloroflexota bacterium | reverse complement strand
TGTAGCGCACAACCGTCCGCTCGATGTGCCAGCCGGTTCGGGGGGTAATGCGCCCATTGAGATGCGTCACCGTTGGAATGCGGCGCGGGTCGAGTTGCAATAATTCCAGCCCGGTCTTGAATTCCCGGCAAAGATGCTCCAACAGATAAGGCTGGTGAATCCCGGCGAACAGGTCCGCCCAGATGGCGTGTTGTTCATCGGAAAAACCGACCTCCTGATTTTCAGCGGTATATTCGCGGGATGGGTCAATGTCCTCTTTTACAATATCGCCCGTGTAAATCGGTGGGTTTTGACTCTCTGTCATTCTTTTCACCTTTCTATTTTTAAAATGTCATTGCGAGCCACGTTTGCTGTGGCGAAGCAATCCCCTGCTGATATGGAGATCGCTCACCGCGGCTCGCAATGACAGACCTGAAAACATATTATCACCGCCAAAAATGAAAGTCAAGAATATGACAGACTTTATCCCATTTGATTCCCCGCCGGCAGGATGATAAAATCTTCGCGGCATGAACGAACCCTTGAACGGGAAAACCGTTTTGATCACAGGAGCCGCGCGCCGCGTGGGACGAATCCTTGCGCTGGCCTGTGGACGCGCCGGCGCGGATGTAATGATCCATCATGGACATTCCCCGCAACAGGCATTGGATGTGGAAAAGAAAATCGCTTCATTCGGACGCCGGGCCTGGGTCCTCGCCTCAGACCTTTCCCGCCCCGAATCAGCCACCGGACTTATTTCCCGCGCCAACGAAATTCAGCCGCTCGATGCGCTTGTCAACAGCGCCGCCATCTTTGAATCGCTTTCGTGGGAAAGCACAACCTTCGAAGACTGGCAACGTCACATGGACATCAACCTGACCGCGCCGTTTCTGCTTTCGCAGGAATTTGCGAAACAATTTGCTCGAGGCGGCATCCACGCCGCCGGGGACGGCGGCGGGAGCAGGAAGGATAAGAATAACGGCGGCGGGAGCGATTTGGGTAATGTTGGCCGCATCGTCAACATTTTGGATTGGCGCGCGTTGCGTCCCGGCGCGGATCATTTCCCCTACACCGTCAGCAAAGCCGCCCTTGCCGCAATGACCAAATCGCTGGCGGTTGCATTGGCGCCGCGCATCACGGTCAATGGGTTGGCGCTGGGGGCGATCCTGCCGCCGGTCAATGATTCGGGGAAGCAAAACATCATTGAACACGTCCCAGCCCACAGGTGGGGTGAAGCGGACGAAGTCGGGGAGGCGTTGATCTTCCTGCTGTCGGGGCCGTCCTACATCACCGGCGAAATCATTCACGTGGACGGCGGTCGGCATTTAATTTAGATGTCATTGCGAGACGGCGCTCTTCCGTCGAAGCAATCTCCTTTTCGTGGTGGATTGCTTCGCGGAAAACGCTCGCAATGACATGAGGAGACATCATGGATAAAATCTTCATCAAGGATTTGCTGGCGCGGGGAATCATCGGCATCAACGATTGGGAACGCGAGAAGGCGCAGGATATTTTGATCAACATCACCGTGTTCACCGATACACACCGCGCCGCTGAGACGGACGACCTTGCCGATTGCGTGGACTATCGCGCGCTTGCAAAAAAAGCGCAGGCCCACGCAGAGACTTCCGCGCGGTTTACCGTGGAAGCGTTGGCAAATGATCTGGCGAAAATCTGCCTTGCGGAGAAAGGCGTGAAAAAAGCGATCGTGCGCGTGGAGAAGCCGGGCGCGGTGCGATTCTCGAACTCGGTGGGCGTGGAGATCGAACGAAGCAACGATGGATGATTTGCACGAAGCCTATTTGAACCTCGGCTCGAACATCGAACCCGAGTTTCATCTGCCGCGCGCGGTTCAGATGTTGAAAGAGGCTGGCGAGGTGAAAGCCGTTTCCAACGCCTGGGCCTCTCATGCCTTCGGCTCGAACGGACCCGATTTTTTGAATGCCTGCGTTTTATTCCTGACTCCATTGAGCCCGCAGAAATTGAAAGAGCAGGTGATTCGCCCCATCGAATCCGCGCTGGGACGGGTGCGAAGCGCGGATAAATTCGCGCCGCGCACGATGGACATTGACATCGTTCTCTTCGATGGCGAAATTTACAGCGGGGATTTCTGGTCGAACGCTTTTGTGGTTGTGCCGCTGGCCGAACTCCTGCCCGATTTCCATCATCCCCTGAACTACGAAAAATTATCTAAGGTCGCCGAACACATGCGCCGCCAAACCTGGATCGTGGCGCGGCCGGAGGTGTTGAGTTTGGTGTGAGGAGGGGGCAATTTTATTTTCAAAAAGACACTCGACGACTCGCTGTCAACAAAGACCGGACAGGTTTCCGCGTGGCGCGTATCTGTCAACCCCCCGTCCACGCGCGCGACTCGGTTAACCGCGGCGCGGATGAAACCTGTCAGGTTTTCCATACAGCCATGCCGCTCCCTTCCAACGACTCCGCGAACGCTTCATCAACTTTTACCCTCCCCCTCCTCGGCGCAGGGATTCGCGTCCGCAGAATTGACGAACTCACCGCCCGCGTTGAACTGCGGATGAATTTCCTCAACCGCAATCTGGTCGGTGTCCATTTTGGCGGGTCATTGTAAACCATGCGCGCTCTGTGGTTCATGCTCATCCTCCAATTCCATCTTATGCCGGATCGAAATTAATTCAAGAGGGAATGCTATAATCACGCCAATTCAACGCGGAGGGCATACGGATGACTCAAGTCTATGACTATGTGATCGTCGGTTCTGGTTTTGGGGGGAGCGTTTCGGCCATGCGATTGACGGAAAAGGGATATTCAGTTTTGATTCTCGAACGCGGCAAACGCTTCGAGGATAAGGATTTTCCAAAGTCGAATTGGAATCTTCCAAAATATCTCTGGCTTCCCGCGTTGCGCTTTCACGGCATTTTCGAAATGACTTTTATGAACGGCCTGCTGGCATTGCATGGCGCGGGCGTGGGCGGCGGAAGTTTGGTGTATGGCAACGTATTGATCGAACCCGATGACCGCCTCTTTGCGGCGCCTTCGTGGAAACATCTCAACGATTGGAAGACCGAACTCCAGCCGCATTACGCCACCGCGCGCAAAATGCTTGGCGTGGCGCGCAACCCGCGCATCACTCCCGCCGATGAAACCTGCAAACAGATCGCCGAGGCGCTGGGCCACGGTCACACTTTCGAGCCGTTGCCCGTCGGCGTGTTTTTCGGGGAAGAAAATAAAACGGTCGCCGATCCATTTTTCGGCGGCGAAGGCCCTGCGCGCACGGGATGTAACTTCTGCGGCGGTTGCATGGTGGGCTGTCGGTACGGCGCGAAAAATACGATGATGAAAAATTATTTGTACCTCGCGGAGAAGAAGGGGGCGACGGTAATTCCCGAAGTGAAAGTACGGGATATAAAACCGCTTCATTCTGGACAAGAGGACGGATCCCGTTTCGAGGTACATTATCGTTCATCCACGTCACTCGTCCCCCGTCACTCGGTTGCGCGCGCGCGTAACGTCATCGTGGCGGCGGGAACGATCGGCACGCTCGAACTGCTCTTCCGTTGCCGTGATGTAACCAAATCATTGAATCGAATTTCGCAAACCCTCGGCAACCGCGTGCGCACCAACAGCGAGAACATCCTCGGCATCACCGCCCGTAAAAAGGACGTGGATTACTCGAAGGGCATCGCCATCACTTCCATTTTCAGCGCGGACGAAGTGACGCGCGTCGAGCCTGTCCGCTATTCAGACGGGCAATCCTTTATCCGCGTGTTGACCGCGCCATTAATTGACGGCGCGAACAATATGTTCATGCGATTTGCAAAGACTCTATGGGAGATCGTCCGCCATCCCTGGGATTTTCTCTATGGTAAATTCTTCTCGAACTGGGCGCGCTTCACCACTATTCTGCTCGTGATGCAAACCGAGGAAAACCTCACGCGCATCCGTCCCGGCCGTAGTTTCTTCACCTTCGGGCGCAAGGGATTGGTCATCCAGCACGAAAAGGAACATAGCGCGGACAGTCTATCGCTTGCCAACGATGTCACCCGCGCCTTCGCCGAAAGAGTGGACGGCATCACCGCCGCCGCGTTCACCGACAGCCTGTTCAACTTCCCCACCACCGCGCATCTGATGGGGGGAGTCCCTTTTGGGCGTGATGATTCCGAGGGCGTCATTGATTTGGATTTTCAGGTCTTCAATTATCCCGGCTTGTATGTTGTGGATGGATCTGTGTTGCCAGCCAACCCCGGTGTGAATCCGTCCCTGACGATCACCGCGCTGGCGGAGTATGCGATGAGCAAGATGAAGGAGAAAGGATGAAAACGAAATGACCACCAAGCCCGACACCATAAAAATCTCCACGCAGGAGAAAGAGGAAATCTCCGCCACGCGAGCCGATTTGTACGTGACCGTGAAGGGCACATCCATCGTCAGCGGGAGCGAGGCGATGAAAAAAGCCAAAGAGGTGAATCAACTCGTCGAAGCACTGACCAGTTTCGGGGTCGGGAATGAAGCGATTTTTCTTCAGGGAGTCCATCTCGAAACGGCGAGCGGCGCGGTGTTGAAGTCATCCAGCGCAATGTATCGTCTCAAAATTCGATGTAATGATTTGAATCAATTTGCGGGGATGCTGGAAATAATCTCCTCGCAGAAGAACGCATCCGTTGATCGCGTGGAATGGAAGTACGACGAGGATGAGGCACGGTGGAGGCTTTTGAATTCCGCCCTTGCGAAGTCGAAGACAAAGGCGGAGACGGTGGCGACCGCGTTGGGCGTAAAGGTTTTGGGCGTGTACGATTTCATCGAGAATGCGCTGGACGAAGAACCGCCCATTCGCTTTCAATCGCAGGCGCTGGCAACGCGTTCAGCATCTGTCGAACAATCGGGATTGGGCATGGATATTCAACACACGAAGACCATCCAGGTCAGGCTGGATGTTTGGTATCGGGTATCGGTATTTTAAACTCTAGCACGAATGTTCTATCAATGGTAAAATCTCTCTTTCGCAGGAGAGATTTTATGTCCCCCACGATCACAATTCAACAACTGAGCAAAACGTACAAAGTGCCTGAGCGCGAAGGCGGGTTTGGCGCGGCAGTCAAAAGTTTTTTCAAACGCAGATACAAGGAAGTCAAAGCCGTTCAGCAGGTGGATTTCAAAATCGAGCAGGGCGAGATCGTCGGCTTCCTCGGCCCGAACGGAGCGGGCAAGACCACCACGCTCAAAATGCTTTCGGGTCTGCTTCATCCCACAGGCGGCAAAGCGGATGTGCTTGGCTTCACGCCCTGGGAACTCAAGCCAGAATATTTGCGGGCAATTACTTTGGTGATGGGTCAGCGAAATCGTTTGTCGTGGGATATTCCCGCGGCGGATTCGTTTTTGCTGAACCAGGCCATTTATCGAATCCCTGACGATGAGTACAAAGCGACCTTCAAAGAACTGGACCAACTGCTCGAACTCGAACCGTTGATGAAGAAGCCAGTCCGCAACCTTTCGCTGGGCGAGAGGATGAAATGTGAAATTGCGGCGGGACTTTTACACCGCCCGAAGGTTTTGTTTTTGGACGAACCCACCATCGGTCTCGACATCACAGGTCAGGCGCGCATCCGCGAATTTTTGCGCGAGTACAACAAACGCACGGGCGCGACCATCCTGCTCACCAGTCACTACATGGCCGATGTGACCGCGTTGTGCGAGCGCATCCTCATCATTCATCATGGGCAGTTGAAATACGATGGCGGCATCAATGACCTCTCGAAGAAGATCGCGCCCTACAAGTTGATCGGCGTCCTGCTGGCGGAATCCAATTCGCACAACCTGGCCGATTATGGCGAACCCGTTCAAAATGAAGAAGACGCGGAGAAGCAATACATCCAGGTCAAGGCGGAGGAAGTGACGCGCATCACCTCCAAGCTGTTGGCTGATCTGCCCATCCACGATATTTCCATCACCGATCCTCCCATCGAGGAGGTCATCGAGCAGGCGTTTAATTCGTAATTTATGTCGTTGCGACGAGCCTCAAACGGCGAGGGCGTTCTTCCCGACGAGGCAACCGCCTGTTATGAGGAGATTGCTTCGCTCGCTGAAGAACGCTCGCTCGCAATGACATTGGAGACAAC
>JBBIUO010000265.1:0-6085 GCA_037440205.1 Chloroflexota bacterium | reverse complement strand
GCCACGCACCACGTATCACTTCATCCTTCATCCTTTCTCCTTCCTCCTTGTAAATGTCCTCCCGTCCTCACATTCGCAACCGTTTTGTCTTGATCGGCGACCTTGCCCTCATCATCGTTTCGGTGCTGGGCAGTTTTGCCCTGCGGCTGGACGTGAGCGAACTGCCGTTTTATTTCCCCGCCGCATTGATGATGTGCGCGGTAGCGTTGGTCGTCAAAATCACTGTTTATTTTACCTTTGGCTTGTATCGCCGCTTGTGGATCTATGCCAGCACAAGCGAACTGCGGCTCATCACCGTCGCCGTGACCTTTGCATCGGCGCTCACCTCTGGCATCATGATTTTGCTTGGCAGTATCGGCTTCGTCCAGCCCGGTATGCCGCGCTCCGCCCTCGGCATTGACTGGCTCTTCTCGCTCGTCCTCATCGGTGGATCGCGTTTCGCCTTGCGAATCCTCGCCGAACAATCGTCGGCGCCGCGCGAAGGTAATCGGAAGCGGGCACTCGTTGTCGGTGCGGGTGATGCGGGGGCGCTGGTCGTGCGTGAGTTGCAGAAATCGTCGCAGTTGAATCTTTTCCCAGTCGGCTTTCTCGATGACGATCCCGCCAAACAGAATCACCAGATTTACGGCGTGTCCGTGATCGGCAAGGTCGGCAAACTCGCAGACGTTCTCGAAAATCAGCGCATTGACGAAGTCATCATCGCCATTCCCTCCGCGCCTGGAAAAGTAATTCGTGAAATCAATGAAGCCTGCCGCAAAAAAGGAATCCCTTCGCGCACCATGCCGGGCATTTATGAATTGCTCGGCGGCAGGGTCAGCGTCAACCGCCTGCGCGAAGTGGATATCACCGACCTCCTTCGCCGCGACCACGTCCGCGTGAACGATGAAAAAGTGGGCGAGGCGCTCGAAGGCAAACGTGTGCTCGTCACCGGCGCGGGTGGTTCCATTGGCCGCGAGTTATGCCGCCAGATCGCGCGCCGCAATCCGTCGCAACTGGTTTTGCTCGGTCACGGCGAGAACAGCATCTTTGAAATTTTGCTCGAATTGGAAGACGATTACCCCGCGTTGAAACTCATTCCCATCATCGCCGATGTCCGCAACGTGCAAAGGCTCGATTCGGTTTTCGCGCAACACAAGCCGCAGGTCGTTTTTCACACCGCCGCTCATAAACATGTCCCGCTCATGGAAGTTAATCCCATCGAGGCTGTCACCAACAATGTGTTTGGAACGCGCAACGTTGTCCAGGCCGCGCTCGATCACAATATCGAACGCTTCGTGTTAATTTCCACCGACAAAGCCGTGCGTCCCTCCAGCATTTACGGCGCAACCAAACGTCTCGCCGAAATGATCGTGCTCGATGCCGCGCATGCAAACAAACGCGCGTTCACGGTGGTGCGTTTTGGAAACGTGCTTGGCTCGCGCGGCAGTATCATTCCCAAATTCAAAAACCAGATTGCCAACGGCGGCCCTGTCACCATCACGCATCCCGACATGGTTCGTTTTTTCATGACCATTCCCGAAGCCGTGTATCTCGTTTTGCAGGCCTCGTCCATGAACAGCGGCGGCGAAGTCTTTGTCCTCAACATGGGCGAGCCCGTCCGCATCCTCGATCTCGCCGAAGACCTCATCAAACTTTCGGGTCTCGAACCGCAAAAAGATATCGAGATCGCATTCACCGGAATCCGTCCCGGTGAAAAACTTGCCGAAGAACTTTGGGATGAAGATACACCCCTCATACAGACTCCACACCCGGACATCTTCCGCCTCAATCTCGACGCTTCGACCCTACCCGCCAATCTGGTTCAGGCCATCGAGCAGTTATCCACCCTCAGCCTCTCCGCAGACCGCGCCGCCCTCAACAAATTTCTCAACGATTTGATCCCCGGCGCATCCATCACCGAATCCCAGCCATCCAATCAACCTTTGACCTTCGACCTGTAACCCGTAACTCGTAACTTGTAACTTGTAACTTGTAACCTTCACAAATGCCTGAAGTCACCCTCTCTGAATGGAATCAATTCATCGCAGAACATCCCAACGCGCACCTTTTGCAGATGGGTGAATGGGGCGAACTCAAAGCGGGCTTTGGATGGAAACCCGTCCGCGTTATTGTGGGAGAACCCGGCGCGCAGATTTTATTTCGGAAATTGCCATTGGGGTTCACGATTGCATACATGCCGAAGCCAGTAATCAGTGAACAGTCATCAGTCATCAGTGAACAGTTTTGGCGCGAAGTGGATTTGGTTTGCAAAAAGAATCGCGCCATCTTTCTCAAAATCGAACTTGACTCTTGGGAAGAAAACTTCATCCTTCATCCTTCACGCGAAGCGTTCATCCTTTCCCCCCACAACATCCAACCTCCCCGCACCATCATGGTTGATATTCGAGATAACGAGGAGGCCATCTTGTCTCGCATGAAACCCAAATGCCGCTACAACATCCGCCTCGCCGAGAAAAAAGGCGTGACCGTCCGCGCATGGGACGACATCTCCGCCTTCCACGAAATGATGACCGTCACCGGCGGGCGCGACAACTTCGGCGTGCATTTAAAGGAATATTATCAACGTGCCTACGAATTATTCCACCCAAAGGGAATTTGCGAACTACTCATCGCTGAATACGAAGGCAAACCGCTGGCTTCGCTCATGATCTTTGCCAACGGGAAACGCGCCTGGTACGTCTATGGCGCATCCAACGACCTTGAACGCAATCGAATGTCAACTTATCTCTTGCAATGGGAGGCTATCCGTTGGGCAAAATCGCGCGGCTGCGAAGTATATGATTTGTGGGGCGTCCCTGACGAAAACGAAGAAACCCTCGAAGCCAATTTCGAATCCCGCCGCGATGGGCTATGGGGCGTCTATCGCTTCAAGCGCGGCTTCGGCGGTCAGTTGAAACGCGC
The DNA here is from genome assembly GCA_037440205.1 of Chloroflexota bacterium. GTDB lineage: Bacteria > Chloroflexota > Anaerolineae > Anaerolineales > Villigracilaceae > Villigracilis. The sequence goes on along the minus strand of JBBIUO010000265.1, from coordinate 3,184 downwards.
CGCTCAGGCTTTGGACAGAGTTTATAATCCGCTGTTGTATTGGCTTTATACGAAGTACGTAACGCGAAATGCGTAACACGAAATGCGTAATTCGTAAAATTACGGAACACGCATCACGCATTACGGATTCACCCATGCAAAACCTTTGGAATCAAATCATTTCCGCCCTTCCCAACCCGCACTTCCTCCAAACCCACGAGTGGGGACAGGTGAAGACGAAGTACGGCTGGATCCCCCATTACGCCATCTGGACGGAGAAGCAGTTTTCAGTTATCAGTTATCAGTCACTGGTTACTGATAACTGGTCACTGCCTTCTGATCACTGCCTCGCTGCCTGTCTCATCCTCAAGCGCACCGTCCTCAATCGCGGATTCGCCGCACGGTTGTCCATTCTCTATGCGCCGAAAGGCCCGCTCATGGATTGGGACAACGTCCCCTTGCGAAACCGCGTGCTGGATGATTTGCAATCCTTTGCGAGGAAGCAGGGAGCGATCTTCCTGAAAATTGACCCTGACGTCGTCCTCGGGCGCGGAGTCTCTCAAAGTGAGGAAAATGTCACAGAAAACAACGGGCAGATTGTGAGGTCCGATTTGAAGCGCAGGGGGTGGAGATTTTCGTCGGAGCAGATTCAATTCCGAAATACGGTCATAGTCGATCTGTCCACATCCGAAGATGAGATGCTCATGCGCATGAAACCGAAGACGCGCTACAACGTCCGCCTCGCGGAGAAAAAGGGCGTGACTGTTCGCGTCGGCACGGCGGACGATTTGCCCATGCTCTACAAAATGTACGCCGAAACCAGCGTGCGCGACGGCTTTGTCATCCGCGATGAAGATTATTACATGACGGTTTGGAAGTCGTTCATTGCCAATTACCAATTACCAATCACGCCTTCCGCCATTCCCCTCATCGCCGAAGTTGACCATGTTCCCGTCGCCGCGATTTTCGTTTTTATGTTTGCAGGGCGGGCGTATTACGTGTATGGCATGTCGCGCAGTGTTCACCGCGAAAAAATGCCGACCTACCTTTTGCAGTGGGAGGCGATGAAACGCGCGAAGGCGGCGGGTTGTTCGGTCTATGACTTGTGGGGCGCGCCCGAGGTCTTCGATGAAAGCGATTCGATGTGGGGCGTATACCGCTTCAAGGAGGGACTCGGCGGCGAAGTGGTGCGGACGCTCGGCGCGTATGATTTTGCCCCGAATAAACTTTGGTATTCCCTGTATTCCGACGTCATGCCGCGTCTGTTGGATGTGATGCGGTCGAGGGGAAAACAAAAAATACAACAATCACTTGGCGGTGCATAATGAAAAATGCCTCCGATTCAGAAAGGGTAACGATACATATTCGATTGTTGAATGAGGGTGTTCCAGTTGTGCGCCCCGCCTATGCCGAAATTCTGGGCGATAATATTTTTCGCATATTACCATCTGAAAATTACGATTCGCATGATGAGGTTTGGGAATTCCCGCCTGGCACGATTGTAAAATGTGAAATGAGAAAAATCTCTAGCGGCGAAGAGGTTTTGATGGCTGTTGAGAAATGCGAATAAAAAGCCAACCCTGTTGGTCGAGTAGCCTCGCATGTTTTTTTGCGGGGCGTATCGAGACCAACGAGTATCCTGCAAATGTCATGTTGTTGGTAAATTGGTGGTCTCGATACGGACGAGAAAATCACTCGTCCTACTCGACCACCAGATGCTATGAATAAATAGAGGAGTCTCCATGAAGCCAGTCCCCCGCATAAATTTCGCTCATCTTCCCACACCCATCGAAGAACTCCCGCGTTTGACCGAGGCCCTTGGCGGGCCGCGCATTCTCGTCAAACGCGATGACCAGACGGGGCTTGCCTTCGGCGGGAACAAGACCCGTAAACTGGAATTCCTTGTGGCGGAAGCGCGAGAACAAGGCGCGAAGATGTTGATTTCGGCGGGCGCGATCCAGTCCAATCATTGCCGTCAGACCGTTGCCGCCGCCGCGCGTTTTGGTTTTGACTGCGCGCTCGTATTGACAGGCGAACGCCCAAAACAGCCTTCTGCAAATTTCCTGCTCGATCAACTCTTCGGCGCGGAGATCATCACAGTGGAAGATCGCACACCTGCCCTGGCGGGCGGTGCCAGGGAAGACCGCGACCGCATTTTGCAAGAAACATTTGACAAAGCCGTTGCCGCTGGCAAAAAACCTTATCTTGTTCCGTACGGAGGCTCCAGCCCGACGGGAGCAATGGCGTATGCCTTCGCAGTGGAAGAATTGATGGACCAGCACAAAAAAGTGGATTGGATCGTCTTCGGCACATCTTCGGGCGGCACACACGCAGGATTTGTTTTGGGGCAGAGGCTCTTTGGCTTCAAGGGAAAGATTCTTGGAATCAGCATTGACGAACCAGAGGCGCAATTAAAGTCCAATGTTTCCGCGCTGGCTTCACAGGCAAGCGAAAAACTCGGCGAGCGAATCAATTTCACAGGCGACGATGTTCTCGCAAATGAAAATTATTGTCAGGCGGGTTATGGCGTTTTTGGGGAAGGGGAGCGTGAAGCGATCAAGTTATTTGCCAGCACCGAGGGACTGTTGCTCGACCCCGTCTACACCGGCCGCGCCGCCGCTGGGATGATCGATCTGATTCGCAGAGGGTTTTTCAAAAAGGATGAAACCGTTTTGTTCTGGCACACAGGCGGTCAGCCCGCGCTGTTTGCGGATAAATACGCGGCAGATGTGGTTAAGTGAATAAGTAGACAGGTACACAAGTAGACATGTAAACAGGTATACACGTATTTACCTGTGTACCTGTGTACCTGTGTACCCTTTCATTCAACACATGTCCTTGTCAATGAACTTCCTGTATTCACGCCGCACCCCTCCGGATTGATCTCCTCGCGCAGATAATCGTCGTAGAGTTTGCTCATCGTCACCAACTCCCACTTGTTTTCCCTCAGCCATGGATACACCTGCACGCTCGTGTTGTAATCCTGCGTACGGATGTGCATCTGCACAATGTCGCCGTTCCTTCCCCTTTGAATCGCGCGGGTGACGATATCAGGCTCGCCGCCGCCGCCGAGGGAAAACATCGCCGCCACGAGTCCGCGCTCCTGGCAAAGCACATCCATCGTATAACTGATGATGTCGTAGGGCGGGCGCACAAAGCGGACGTTGTATTCCGCGTCTAGCACCTGCGTCAGCGCGGCGTACCA
>JBBIUO010000264.1:0-6134 GCA_037440205.1 Chloroflexota bacterium | reverse complement strand
TTCCCTGCCCGGCGGTGTAACCACCCGTTCCACAATCGTAGATCACATTCGCCTCGACACGCAGGTAGGCCGATCCGCCTTTGGCGTACGCGCACCAATCCCCGGCGTTGTGGATTTGGTTATTGACAATATGCCCGTATTGCACGGCCACAAAATCAATGGCGTTATCCCACGCGCCCGAAATATCGTTGTTCTCGATATACAGATATTGCGACTGATTGACCTTGACCGTTTCCTGCGCCTGTTGTGCGCCCCCGTTCATGACCATGTTCCGCAGGAGAATATGATTGCACAACTCACAGTGGAAATTATCCCCATTAAAAACAATGCTCAGGTTCTCGAAGTAGATGTAATGCACGTCATACATATTGACGTTACCCTGCAAAACGACCTCACTGCGCGAAGAACCGTTCCCGCTGATGAAGATCGGCGCGGCAAACGTCCCGTAGCGGGTTTCCCAGTAGTTGGGAATCATGGCCGCCGTATACGTGCCGGGCTGAAGGTTGATCCGCCGGCCCTGGGTCAAAGGGTTGGTTGTGGGAATGCTGTTCCATGCCGCGGTCAATGTGCGGAAGGCGGTGGCAGGTGTGGAGCCATCGTTACCGTCATTACCGCTCACGGCATCCACCCAAATATCGGTTAGGGTCGGCGTACCGGTGTCGTACAAATCGGCGACAAAACCAATTTGCGCTCCCACCTTCTGTTGTTGCGCCCGGACAGAGGAACTCATCGGCGCGCTCACGAGCAGACTCAAAAGCATCGCGGTTGCCAGCATAAAACGGCGGAAATCCAACTTATGATTCATGCCAACCTCCTTGGTTAATATCCCCATTATCAACACGTTGGAATAAAAAGCCAATAGGAAACGAGAGATAAATCCACCCACAAAGTTGTTAAGCGGAGTCCCTCATCGGCGCAAAAAAGACATCCAGGCATTGCGGCCCGGATGTCTTTTTCAATTCGTTATCGGAAATTTCCTATGGCAGGTTGAACGTCTTCACGAGGAAGACCGCCATCTGGTCGCGCAGCACGTTCGAATCCGGGCAGTAGAGACCGCCGCCGCATCCGCCGGTGATGCCTTCGTTATAGAGTTGCTCGATCCAATCTGCCGCGAAGGAGCCAACCGGAACGTCGGTAAAGATCGTGCCGGTTGCCGCCGGGGGAGCATAGGCGCTTCCATGTTCACCGCGAAGCAGGAAGATCGCCATCTGCGCGCGGGTGATATTGGCATCGGGACAATAGTTCCCGCCGCCGCACCCGCCGGTGATGCCTTCCGAGGCTAGCTGTTCGATCCATGCCGCGGCCCAATAACTCGATGGAACATCGGTAAAGACCGTGCCGGTCGCCGCCGGGGGTGTATAGGCGCTGCCGTGAATGCCGCGCAGGATGAAGATCGCCATTTGCGCGCGGGTCACCGGCGCTTCCGGACAATATAGACCGACGCCGCATCCACCGGTGATGTTGTTGGCGGCCAGTGTTTCGATCCAGCTATAGGCCCAGTAATTCGTGCCGACATCACTAAAGCGGACACACTCGTACAACTGGGTATCGTCCAGCCACCAGCCCCAGTTATAGACAGACGAATCCAACGCCATGCGCCAGCGGAACATGACATCCTGGCCTGCCAGCGAAGAAAGGTCCAAACGGGTGGTGATGTACCCGTGGCTGTCGCCGGTAAAGGCGCTCTGCCCGCTGAGAGGGTTGCCGCCACCGCTCGCAATGATGCCGTCGTAACCATTGGTATCAATCATCGAACTGGCACCCGTCCAGGACACACCACCGTTCGTGCTGTATTCGAGCACGCCGCCGTCGTAATAGGTGCCGGTGTTGGGATCAAAATCGAAACCGTAGGCGTGATGGAAGAGCAGTTTGCCGCTGGCAGGCACGTTGACACTGCTTGCCATGCGCACATAGGTATCTGCAATCGTATCCGGGTAGTCATCTGCATAGAGGAAGTTCTGCCCGGAATAGGCAAATTTGCCGTAGGGGGAACCGTACAACCAGCGATCGGTCCCTGTCAGGGCGCCGCTGGCCCAATTGCCCGTACCAGATTCCAGGTCGTCAAAGAAGCGGTTGGCGGGATATTTTCCAGCTGTATCGCAGGCCGCAACGTCTGTATTGAATCCCGCCACAGGCTGGGAGTTCATCTCAACTGCATCAATCGCATCGAGGACCTCCTGACAATCAGCGGCGGTAATCCCGGAGGTGCCAACCAGCGCGGAACATGCCGTCTGCAAGGCGTAGTAAAGATCGGAGTAATCCGAACCGGAGATCAGCAGGTTGGTTTGCACGTAGTAATAGATCTTTGCGACTTTGGTCACACCCATGCCGGTGACGGTCTTGCCGTTGAAGGTATCGCCGTCCACCATCAGGTAAACCGCTTTGTTATTGATGCCGCTGTTCGAATGAACGCCGCCGCTGTCGAATGGCCCGGTGTAGTAGTTCGCGCTGGTCATCTTATCGGGGTCGCCGTAAAGGGTGGGATCGCTCATATCGCGGATCACGCCAATGCTGGTCAAATCCTCGCCCATCTGCCAACGGGTGGCGGAAGTGTCGGTGCCGGAGCCGTTGCCCAAATCCACAAATTCGCCCCAAACATCCGAGAAGGATTCGTTGATGGCGCCGGACTGATAGTAATAGAACAAACCGGATTCGTTTTCGGTGACACCGTGAGTTAATTCATGACCCACCACATCATCCGCGCTGGAAAAGCCCGGGCCGTAGGTCATTTGCGCGCCATCCCAGAAGGCGTTTTCAAAGGGCAAACCATCGGAGGGATCGTCGTCATAATTAACTGTTGAAATCAGCGACATCCCAGCCCCGTCAATGCTGTCGCGGCTGTGATTGGTCATGTAGAAGTCGTAGGTCTGGCCGGCATAGATATGGGCATTGACCGCATCCACCGAACCGCCGGAGCAAGTTGGGTTGGACTCGTTGCAGACCAGGGTGCCGGGGCGGGTGGAGGTTCCACCTGCATCGTAGGTCAGGCGGTTCTTCGCCGTGTCCACCTGATTGAAGGTCAACGCAATGTGGCCGCGTTTCGCTTCCACCAGAACCAGTTGTCGGATTGGGAGCAGACGCGATTTCGGGGTCACTTCCATGCGCCAGCCGAGAACTGTTTCGCCGGTGTAGGGAGTCAACAGCGCCGGGTTGTAGATCCACAACGCTGGAGCGCTGGCCTGCAAATCATCGGCGCTGACTCCATTTTCTTTGGCAACCATTTCAAGGGCGGTCTGAATCGCGGTCGCCTCATCAATGACCGGGGTAACATCCAGATCAATATTGGGAAGGATTTCGCCGCTGGCCGAGAGCACATTCTTCTGTGAATCCATGTGAACGACCATTTCGCCTGCCAGCACCGGTATTCCCTTGTAGGTCTGCTGGAAGCGAACCGTGCTTGTGCCATACTCAGTGTGAGTTTCGCGCAAAACGCTTAAATCGTTTCGCGCATCGGTGATGCCAAACCGGCCTCCCTCGGCTTCGAGGAACGAACGCGCAACCTCCTCATCCGAGGAACCCTTATCCAAAGCGGTCGCTTCGCGGATGGGCCTTCCGCCCATCGGCATGCCCATGTAACGCGCCATGCCGGTCAACGGGTGATATGCAACTGTCACATCCTGGGGAAGCGGAGCCAGCGCCGAAACGGTGATGTTGGAAAGAGCCGTCACCGCCATCAGCACGATAACCAAACCAGCCTTCAACCTTTTGCCAAACATAAAATCCTCCGTGCATTTCTAATAACCGTCGAACTTCACGACCTGGCGGGATATTGAATATCCTTTTTGCCTGATAATTGGAAGATGTTTGATGTATGGGAAGCCTCTTGCCCTCCTGCACAATTTGATTTCCCGCATTATAGATGATAAAAAAAGAACTGACCAGAGACCAAAACGCAAGTTGCTCCTTTCGCCGTCCCCGGCGAAGGATTTATTTACAGCACGCCGCCGGGGACGGCGGCTTGAGCGTCTGGCTAAAAAGAACTGACCAAAGAACAGAATACGCCCGCCTCTCCCCCGCCGACAATTGATCCTGCGACGGGTTAATCGCCCCGCCCCGTGACAGACTCCCACAAATGCAAAAGACAGCCGCTCACTTCATAGCGCGGTTTGTACCGCAAAATTCATTTTGCGCCCACGCGGACAAGATAAATCTTGCGGTACTGAAACAAAATCTTCGTGGCTGGCGATCGGCTGTCTTTTTTATCATCATCTCGTAGTGGCGACTGTCCTGACACCGTCCGTCAGGACAGGTGCAGTCGCTTTTTACCCAAACGGCTGATTGTTCAAAACAACTTACGGCAACGGCAAATTCTTCGCCTGCACGATCAAATACGCCCCCCAGCCGCGATCCACCAATTGATTTGGACAGAACATGGGTTTGCCGCTCACGCTGTCTGTGCCGCAGGCGGGGAGCAGACCATCAAGGTAGGCCTGCTCCGCCCAATCAATCGCCCAGTAACTTGGATCGGCCGGTGGGAAATCTGCAAACAAAGTTCCAGTTGCAGTGGGAGGGATATAACTCATGCCGTATTTCATGCGCAGACCAAAGACACTCGCCTCCACACGCGGGAGTTGAGTGGCGGGGCAGTACATCAACGGACTCGTTTGGCATCCAGCGGTCAGGCCCTCCTGCCACATGCCTTCGGCCCAAGGTTGCGCCCACTCGAAGCCGGTCCAGTCATCGCCGAAGGTGTCCCACGGCGCGGGCGGAGGAGTGTAGCCGGTGCCCATCTGTCCGCGAAGCATGAACACGGCAGATTGGGCGCGGTCTAAAATCGTATCCGGGCAGAACATCAGCGGGCTGGTACTGCATCCAGCGGTGAAGCCGGCATCCCACAATGCTTCGATGTAGGCATACATTGGATGATCGAGCGGCACATCCGAAAAAGTGGATGCCTGGATTTTGTAGATTCTTCCGCTGAAATAATCCGCGAGGTACAGGCTTCCGTCTTCACCCTGCCCAAAGGTGGAGATTCCAAAATCGGTGTCGACCAGTTCAAGGGTCGTCCATGAACCGCTGTTTGGTTCGGCGCCCCAAATCCTGCCGGTGCAAAAATCCCCGAACAAATAAATTCCATACAGGCTTGAATATTCGCTCCCGCGATACCGATAACCGCCGGTGATGGAACACCCGATGCTGTCGGAAGAGCCGTGACTGTATTCCAGCACGGGATCGGTCATCGTACCGATGGTGCAGTCGGCGGGATTCCCATAATCGTGAAGCCCCTCAAAGCAGGGCCACTCGTAATTTTCGCCGCCATTGCTCGATGCAGGCTGGACGTTCACCTCCTCCCATGCGTTTTGCCCCACATCTGCGATGAGCAAATCACCGGTCAACGAGTCGAAAGAGAAGCGCCAGGGATTTCGCAGACCCAAAGCCCAAACCTCATCGGCAACGGCGGGATCGGAGACAAATGGATTATCGGCGGGAATCGAATACGGCGGGGCGCCATTGACGTTGATCCGCAAAATCTTCCCAAGCAGGGAAGCGCCCTCCTGCGAATGATTCCCGCCGGTGCCGCCATCGCCGGTGCCGATGTACAAATATCCGTCCGGGCCAAATTGAAGTTGCCCGCCGTCGTGGTTGGTCGCTTCTGAATGGGGGATGGTCAAAAGAATCGAGGCTGATCCTGCGTCGGCTACGTTTGGATCCGCTGAAACGTGATAGCGTGCGATCACCAACGCGCCATCTGCAATACGGGTGTAGTACACATAAAAATATCCGTTGCTTTCGTAGTTGGGATGGAAGGCCAATCCGAGAAGTCCCCGTTCGCCCCCGGTCACGATCAACGATGAAACATCCAGGAACGGCGCGGGCAGGATTTGCGATCCATCATAAATGACGATCTGCCCATCCTGAAGAGTGATGAACAAACGCCCGGACGAATCGCCTGCGTTCGTGATCGAGACCGGTGACGACAGCCCGCTGGCGATCTCTGCAAAACCAAGCGAGGGGGAATCCGCCAGCGATGGCGCAGGCGAAGCAGATGCAACGCTCGCCGGGAGAACCAGCATGAATAAAACCATAACGACCAGCAATTTTCGGATCATTTCAGCCTCCAGGATTTTTCAAAAATTATGGTAACTACTCAGCCTAAAACGAGACGAAAAGCGAAAACGGGTGTTTAGAAAACC
>JBBIUO010000263.1:0-6134 GCA_037440205.1 Chloroflexota bacterium | reverse complement strand
GACGTTTTCACCTTACTCGTTGCTGCCTGTGTCGCCTGCTCCCGTTCCCGGGCATTTTCTTGTGCAGGGGACCGAGTGCGCGCACCTCTTCCACGAATTTGTTTATCTCAGCCGCAAAGATCGCCCCCTCCGCCGCGCTGGCCCAGATGAGTTTAAGACGCTGCGGCTCGATGCCCATTTGGGCAAGCACGCGCTTGAGCAGGTGATAACGCCGCAGGGCCTTGTAATTCTGTTCAACGTAGTGGCAGTCGCCGGGGTGACAACCGGAGATCAACACCGCATCCGCGCCGCTGGCAAACGCCTTCATCACAAAGGTCGGGTCCAAACGCCCCGAACACATCAAACGGATCAGGCGGACGTTCGGCGCATACTTCATGCGGGCGGTACCGGCCATATCGGCGGCGCGGTAACTGCACCAGTTACAGGTAAAGCCAATGATGGTGGGTTCAAATTGTTCGCTCATGGTTCGCTCCTTATCCTCAGGCGGGGACCGCCTCCGCTAATTTTCCATTCACATTCAACAGCAACAGGCCTTCGATCTGCGAGAGAATCTGCTCGTTCGAGAACCCCGTGCCGCTGATCGCGCCTGCCGGGCAGGCGGCCACACAGGTGCCGCAACCCTGGCACAGCGCCGGGTTGACTTCGGAGACCATCCTGTCATCGTGGAAGAGAATGGCATTGAACGGGCACAGGTTGTTGCAGATGCGGCAACCCGAACATCGCTCCTCGTTGATCGAAGCGCGCACCGGTTCGAGCGCAATTTCCTTTTGCTGGATCTTGCCCAGCACGCGCGCTGAAGCGGCCGCCCCTTGCGCCACACTGGCTGGAATATCCTTCGGTCCCTGCACGCACCCGGCAATGTAGATGCCCTCCGTCATGGTTGCCACGGGGTCGAGCTTCGGATGCCGCTCGATGTACCAGTTGTCGGCGCTGCATGAAATGCCGAACATCTTGGCAACTTCCTTGGCATCGTGACGCGCCTGCAATCCCGCCGAGAGGATCACCATATCCACAGGAATGCGCCGCTGTTTGCCAATCAGCGTATCCTCCACCTGGATCACCAGATGGCCCTCCTCTTCCGGCGTGCGGGCAATGTTGCTGACCTCCGCCACCTTGCCGCGCACGAAGTGCGTTCCTTCTTCGAGCAGGCGCTGGTAAAACTCCTCGTAGCCCTTGCTGGGGGTGCGAATGTCAATGTAGAAGTTATAGACCTCCGCGCCGGTGCGTTCATGCACGAGATGGGCGAACTTCAGGCTCTGCATACAACAGATCGAGGAGCAATACGGGTTGTAGTTCTGGTCGCGCGACCCGACACAGTGAACGATGCCCACTGTCTTTGGGGTGGTCTTGCCATCGCGCAGAACGATATTGCCGCTTGTCGGTCCCGCCGCATTGCTCATGCGCTCGAATTCCAGGTTGGTGAATACATTCTCCAGCCGGCCGTAGCCGTACTGCGGGATGCGTTTGACATCGAACAGATCGTATCCGGTCGCCAGGATGATGTTGCCGACCTCGACAGTGATCTGTTGATCCTGTTGCTTGAAATCTATGGCGTTGGTCGGGCAGAATTTCTCACAGGCCTTGCACGTGCCTTTCTGGAAGTACGCGCAGTTCGGCGCGTCAATCACCGGGTATTTTGGAACCGCCTGCGGGAACGGCACATACACCACCTTACGCTTGCCCAGCCCGGCCTCGAACACATCATCCGTCACTTTCCACGGGCACTTTTCCCAGCAGATGCCGCACCCGGTGCATAGTTCTTCGTTTACATAGCGGGCCTTCTTGTTGATGGTGACCGCAAAATTGCCCACGTAGCCATCCACCTTGACGACATCGCTCCAGGTCAACAGCGTGATGTTCGGGTGGTTGCCAACGTCCACCATCTTGGGCGTGAGGATGCACGCCGAGCAATCCAGCGTCGGGAAAGTCTTGTCGAATTGCGCCATGTGCCCGCCGATGGACGGTTCACGCTCGACCAGATAAACGTGGAAACCGGCGTCGGCAATTTCGAGCGCGGCTTGAATGCCTGCAATGCCTCCACCGACGATCAACGTGTCGGGATGGATCGGAACGCGCAGGGGCTCGAGCGCTTCATGATGCGCCACCCGCGCCACGCCGCCGGAGATGATGGCCTTGGCCTTATCCGTTGCGGCGACCTCATCGGTATGCACCCACGAATCCTGTTCGCGGATGGATACCAATTCGCACAGGTAGGGATTCAAATCCGCGCCCTCGCATGCCTTGCGGAATGTCTTTTCGTGCAGGTGAGGCGAGCAGGCGGCCACCACCACGCGCGTCAATCCCAATTCCTTGATGTCTTTCTGGATCAGTTCCTGGCCGAGGCTGGAGCACATGAACTTGTAGTCACGGGAGATGACCACGCCCTGCCCGGCGAGATGCTCCCCCGCCCATCTGCTGACCTCCGCCACATCAACGACACCGGCAATGTTCGTGCCGCAGTGACATACGTATACTCCAATTTTTTCAGTCATAGGTTTCTCTCCTTTTTTAGCCTTGAGCAAAGGCGAGCATCGGCGTTCCGGCAACAGACGCTTTTTCGATCCCCAAACGCTTTGATTTAAGTCCCATGGCCATGCCCATCAACTGGGTGAAATACATGACCGGGATCGAAAAGTTCGAACCAAACGCCTGGTTGACCTGGCTCTGATAAACTTCCAAATTCACGTTGCACATGGGGCAGGTGGTCGCTATCACATCGGCCTTGAGATTCACGGCCTCCTGAAGCAATTTGTGAACCATATCCAGGGCGGCCATTCGGTTCGTGACAATCAGCGACCCGCCGCAACAACGGGCCTTGGAAGGATATTCCAGCGGCTCCGCGCCAATGGCGGATAACAATTCCTCGAAGAATTGGGGATTCTCGACTTCCTCGTGATCCTTCCTCGGGCGAAGCAACTGACACCCGTAGTAGGGGGCAACCCGCAGTCCCTTAAGCGGATGCGTGGTCTTGTTCCTGATCTGCTCCAGCCCCACATCCTCGATGAATACTTCGATGAGGTGCCTGACCTTCAGGTTTCCGTCCACGTGCAGGTTGTCCTCTTCGAGCGCAAAGTTGATGTGATCCGCGAGGTCGGGATCCTTCTTGAGGTAGGCATTGGTGTAGTAGGCATTCTTGAAGCACGCACTACATGGCGCGACAAAATCAGTCAACCCGGTCTTTTCCGCAATGGCAAGATTGCGGGCGACCAGTGTGTGTGCCAGCAGTTCATCCACGGGGAAGTAGGCGGTTGCGCCGCAGCAATTCCAGTCTTCGATCTCCCTCAGGTCCAGGTCCAGCGCCCGCGCAATTTCCTTTGTGGAAACGCCGTAACTTTTTGCCAGGCTTTCAAGGGAACAACCAGGATAATAGGCATACTGTTTCATGATGCTTCTCCTATCGGGATGATCCTTTTCACCATCCGCTGGAAGTTCTTGAGCCGCTTGATCTTCTTTGGGAGCAGGGGCATCTTCCCTTTCAACAGCAGACCGGTGGCGGTCAGGGCCTCCTGAACAAGCTGCCCGGCGCCGAATTTGGGCAGGTAGGTGGTTGCAAGAATCGGCTCGAAGGATTTGCCCGAATTCACGATCATCTTTACAAAACTTTCCGAGAAGTCGGGGCCGATCAGGCCTTCCTTGTAACTGCTCTTCCACATGGAATAGCGCTTCAACGTGTACATCATGTCGGCGATGTCAATTCCTGCGGGGCATCTCACCGTGCAGTGGTAACAGGAGGCGCAGGACCAGTAGGTGTTGCTGGCCAATACCTCATCCTTGAGGTCGGCGCGGATCATCCCGATGATGGCGCGCGGGGAATGATCCATGAACTCGACCGCAGGACAGGTGCCGCTGCACGTTCCACATTGCAGGCAATTCGTGATCGGATTGCCGTGAGTGGCGTACATCATGTTGACGATTTCACTGCTGAAAGAAAGTTCGGCTGTCATAGGGTCTCCTGCTCATGCGGCCTGCGGCTTTTTCTGTTTGGAGGCTTCCAACAAGGCGCTCACTTTATCCAACAGGAGCTTCGGTTCGACCGGCTTCTCGACCAATTCGTCCACGTCAACAAAATTGGGGTGCACCGCCTGGCCGGGGAAGAGAAAGGCGATTTGCTCCCGGATGCTGGTAATGATCAACACCGGTATCTCCCTCAACCTGGGATCCTTTCTTAACTTCCGCGCCAGGGCAATGCCCTCCGCCCCGCGGCCCATCATGATGTCGAGCAACAACAGGTCGTAGGGCTTGCTTTGAAGAGCCTGATATCCGTCCTTGGGGTTGTAGGCCACATCCACCTGATAGTGGGCCTTTTCAAGAATCGCTCGAATCCCTGCGACGAAATCAGGATCATCATCAATTACCATTACCTTCGCATTCATAGATGTCTCCTTCTTGTCAGGATTTTGCCGCCCCAACCGGTTCAGGATCGCGCTCGGGGTTGGATCCCGGTTCGACGGCTGGCAATCGGATCACAAATGTGCTTCCTTTGCCCAATTCACTTTCAACGGCAATCGAGCCGTTATGTGCCTCGACGATTTGTCGGCTGACAGCCAGCCCAATGCCCTGGCCGGCCGCCACAGCCCTGCCTTCCTTTCCCCGGTGGAAGCCCTCGAAAATGTGGGGCAAATCCTCCCGGGAGATGCCGATGCCGGCATCCTTGATCGAAATCGAAACTTCGTTCCCGCTTTCTTCAACCTTCACGTAAACCCTGCTTCCATCGTTCGAGTATTTAATTGCGTTTCCGAGAATGTTCACCAACGCCTCGGAGAGGCTGAGTTCATCGCCATGGATCAGACTCGCCGTATTGCCGCTGGAAGTAACAATCTCGATATTCTTCCGCACAGCGAGCGATTCGACGCTTTCAAGCGCCTTGGAGATCGGAATTGTGACCGGTATCCGCTTGAAGTTCTCCTTCAATTTATTGATGTCAACCGAAATCACCCTCAGCCACGAGTTAATCAGCTTGAGCATGTCTTCGATTCGAATCTTGATCCGCTGTAGTTTTTCCTTCTGGCTTTCATCCAGCGAATCAGAGGCCTCGAACTCGAGCGCGAAAAGGTTCTGTTGAACCGCGCCCAGCGGGGCCTTCAATTCGTGAGATACGATGTGGGCGAAATGCTCCCTCAGCATTTCCTTTTCCCGCCGCAGGGCGATGGTTTCCAGAATGAGTTTTCGCCTTTCAAGGCTTCTGCGGGCGATCAGGCGGAACTCCTCCGGCGTGAACGGCTTGGGCAGGAAATCATAGGCGCCCTTTTTCATTGCATCCACCGCGGAACCCACCGTGGCAAAACCCGTGATCACAACCGTGACAATGGTTGGATCCAATTCGTTGATCTTTGCCAGCACTTCCATGCCGGGCAGGCCCGGCATCTTCAAATCAACAAAGACCAGGTCCGGCTGGAATTCCTCCACCAGTTTCAAGCCGGCTGTCCCCTCAGGCGCGGTCATGACGAGATAATCACTGCCCTGCAGGATCTGGGTGCAGGAATCCAGGACAACCTCCTCATCGTCAATGATCAGAATTCTCGACCTGTCATCCATACGCCACACCAGCCTTTTCGTCTGTCAACGGCAGACTGACCGTGAAGATCGTTCCTTTTCCAGGTTCGCTTTCGACACTTAACATGCCGTTGTGTTCCTCGACAATGCCGTAGGAGATTGCCAGACCCAATCCCACGCCGTGCCCGGTCTCCTTTGTCGTAAAGAAGGGATCGAAGACCTTCTCGATATTTTCCGGGGAAATGCCCGGGCCGGTATCCTGCACGTCAATGTCTATATTGTGATTCACCGGGTCCAGGCTGGTTGAGATGGTCAATTTTCCAGCGCCTTCCATGGCCTCCGCCGCATTGATGATCAAATTAAGGAACACCCTCTCGATCTGCGACGGATCCACGACCAGCATGGGCAGGGATGGATCGAGATTCAAAACGACCTCGATGTTGTGGAAGATTGCCTGATTCTCCACAAGGGAGATACATCCCTGCAGGAGGGTGTTGATACTGCACAGGGTCTTGTCTGGATTCTTCTGGCGGGAGAAATCCAGCAGTCCGCGGATGATGTCGCGGCAGCGATTGGCCTGGATCACGATCTTATTGATGTTCTGTCTGCACGAAACGTCGAAGGATTCCTTTTCGAGTGCG
>JBBIUO010000262.1:0-6136 GCA_037440205.1 Chloroflexota bacterium | reverse complement strand
GGATGTGGGCGTTTCGGTTGGAGTGTTGCTTGGCGTGATCGTTAGCGTGATGGTGCCGGTGACGACCAGCGGGGTGAGGATGAGGGTTGGAGTGGGAGGCGTGCCCGTCACCGTGAGGGTGAGTGTGGGGGTGACGGTTGGGGTGGCGTCCGGCGCGAACGAAAGGAAGATGAACCCGATGCAATAGCAGGGAATGGTGGCAATGATGACCGCGAGGACTCTCATGCGGTTGCGTGTGCGGGGCGCGTCGGCGTCGAACATGGTGGTTCGATTATAATCCAACATCATCCTATGATTCCCCGACAACTTCGCATTGCTGGTTTTCTTTCGTACCGCGATCCCATTGAATTGGATTTCGATTCGTTCGACCTCGCCTGCATTTCCGGGCAGAACGGCGCGGGCAAATCGTCTTTGCTGGATGCCATCACGTGGGTGTTGTTCGGCGAGGCGCGCGGCAAAAGCAGTGACATCATCCATTTGAATCCCGATGTGAAGGCCGCGGAGGTTGCATTGACCTTCGATTACGAGGGCAATGTGTTCCGCGTGCAAAGGGCGTTGCCGCGCGGCAAAAGCACGGTGCTGGAATTTCAGGTTTTGGACGACGGCGGCAGGTGGAAACCCCTGACTGAAAAAACGACGCGCGACACGCAGGCGCGAATCGAACAGACCCTGCGGCTGGATTACGATACCTTCATCAATGCCTCTTTCTTTTTGCAGGGAAAAGCCGACCAGTTCACGCAGAAGAAAGCTAGTGAACGCAAAGCGGTGTTGAGTTCGATCCTCGGTTTGGAAATCTGGGACGAGTACAAGGATCGCGCCGCGGAAAAGAGAAAATCCATCGAGAGCGACGTGGACGAAATCGAAGGCCGCGTGGCGGAGATTGATTTGGAACTGGCCGAGGAGGATTCTCGCAAGTCGCGGCTCGATGAACTTGAGAATACGTTGAAGCAGTTGTCATCCGCGCGCGCCGTGCAGGAAGCCGAACTTGAGAAAATCAGGAAGAATGCGGTATTGATCGCCGAACAGCGCAAACTTGCCGAAACGTTATCCGCTTCGCTGGAACGGGCGCGGAATTCGCTTGCTGTTTTGGAGAATCGACTCGTTGAGAAAGAATCAGAGCGCGCCGCGTATGCCGATCTGGTCAATCGCGCAAAGGAAATCGAGTCCGCTTATAGGACGTGGCAAAAAACGCGCAAGGAATTGGAGTCGCTGGACCGGGTTGCTTCAGAATACAGCGAACACCAGGAAAAACGCCAGCCTTTGGTGCGTGAAATCGAAGTGGAACGGGCGAAGTTGGAGCAGGAGCAGAGTGTTTTGAGTGATCAGTTTTCAGTGATCAGTGAACAGTTGTCAGTGGTCGGTGAACTCGAAGAGCAGATTGCCGGGGCGCAAAAATCTTTGAAGGAAGCCGAAGCGAGGATCAAGGAACGCGGTCAATTGGAAAGCCAGCGGAATGAATCACGCGAACGACTCGCGGCGTTGAAGGTCGAGAACGACAGCCTCCGTAAGGAAATGGACGAGACCAAAAAACGAATCACTTCGCTTGAAGAAGCCAGCGGCGCGGCTTGTCCGCTTTGCGGGCAGGACTTGAGCGAAGCGCATCGAAAATCCACGCTGAAGGAATTGAACCGCGAGGGCAAGGAAAAGGGGGACCGATTCCGTGCGAATAAAAAGGAATTGGAAGAGTTGGAGAAACAAGTTACGAGTTACGAGTTACGAGTTACGGAATTTGCAAATGCGGAAAATGACCGCCTGAAATATTCCAACACCGTTTCCCAACTCACTGAGCGAATCAAGACCCTCGACTCTGCCGCGAAGGAATGGGAAAAGTCTGGCAAGAAACGATTGGCCGAAGTGACAAAACTGCTGGAGAAAGAATCCTTCGCCGCCGAAGCGCGCAAGGCATTGACAAAACTGGACAAGGAACTTGCCAAACTTGGCTACGATGTCATCGCGCACGAAGCGAAACGAAAAGAGGAACTCGAACTGCGCGAGGCCGAGGAGCGACATGCCAGTTTGAAATCCGCTGTGGAAGTGAGCAGGCAGATCGAAGACGCAATCGAAAACCTGGAATCGGAAATCGAAAATCGCAAGGCGGAAGTCGTCGAGCAGGAAAATGCTCATCGAAACGCCGAGCAGGCTATGGCTGAGTCCGAGGCGCTGGCTCCTGATCTCGATAAAGTCGAACGGGAATTGTTCGCATTGCGCGAGGACGAAAATCGCACACGCGACCAGGTCGGCGCGGCGCGGCAAAAAGTGGAAGTGCTGACCACGCTCCGCGCGCGCAAAGCCGATTACCTTGTCCAGCGCGAAGAACTCAATCAGCAAATCGTCCGCTACAAAACATTGGAACGCGCCTTCGGCAAGGACGGCGTGCCAGCCTTGTTGATCGAGCAGGCGCTGCCGCAAATCGAACAAAAGGCAAACGATCTGCTCGACCGATTGAGCGACGGCCACATGTCCATTCGCTTTGTCACGCAGGCTGAGTACAAGGATAAAAAACGCGACGACCTCAAAGAGACGCTCGACATTCAAATCAGCGATTCGGCGGGGCAGCGCGATTACGAAATGTATTCGGGCGGCGAAGCGTTTCGAGTCAACTTTGCGATCCGCCTCGCGCTTTCCGAAATCCTCGCGCAACGCAAAGGCGCGCGCCTGCAAACGCTCGTCATTGACGAGGGCTTCGGCTCGCAGGATGCGCAGGGCCGCCAGCGATTGATCGAAGCCATCAACCTCATCAAAAACGATTTTGCAAAAATTCTCGTCATCACCCACCTCGACGAACTCAAAGACGCTTTTCCGAATCGCATCGAAGTTGAAAAGACGGAGAGAGGGTCAACGATCAAAGTGATATAGCAGTTGTTGCGTGTTCCGTTTACGCAACACGCAAAACGCATCACGCATCACACACTTCCCCCATGCCTTACTTCGTCACGTCCACCATCTTTTTCATCGCCGCGCTTTACATCATCTACTGGATTCACGATCAATATCATCTCGATGTTGTCGTCACGCCCGCGCCGCCTCCGCCAAACGCCCCGCTGATCTCCATCTGCATCCCCGCGCGAAACGAGGAAAATAATATTCGCCACTGCGTTGAAGCCGCGCTCGCGCAGGATTATCCGAATCTCGAAGTGATCGTTTTGGATGACCGCTCCACCGATTCGACTCTGACTCAATTGAAAGGGATCGCGTCCCGCGATTCTCGTCTCCTCCCAATCAGCGGATCAGACCTACCCGACGGCTGGGCCGGCAAACCCCATGCCTTGTTCCAGGCCTCGGCATTGGCCCGGGCCGCAGAAGGCGCGTGGCTTTGCTTCGTGGACGCGGATACCTTCCTCGAACCGTCTGCCATTTCATCGTGCCATGCCAAAGCCATCGAAACAAACGCGGATTTGTTCACGACGATAAACCAGCAGGTGCTTGGCTCGTTTTGGGAGAAGGCCGTCATGCCGCTGGTGATGACCGCACTCTCGGTTGGATTCTCCCCGCGCAAAGTCAACGACCCAAATCGCCGCGATGCCGTCGCCAACGGACAGTTCATCATGATTCGGCGCACAGTCTACGATGCGATTGGCGGGCATGAAAAGATCAAAGACCAGATCGTGGAGGACAAAGCCATCTCCGAGCAGGTCAAGTGGAATGGCTATCATCTCGTCATTGCCGATGGGATGCAGGTGATTCGCACTCGCATGTACACCTCGCTTGCAGCCATGTGGGAAGGCTGGACGAAGAATATCTACCTCGGCCTGCGCGACCATCCAGCCTTATTACTGCTCGGTGCATTCGGCGCGACCCTCGCATTGATCGCGGCGTTGTTTCTGCCGGTCTGGCCCCTGCTTGGCGTGATCTGGTATTTGCATGGCGGAGGATGGCTGGCGGTTGGCGTCATCGTCAAATCGTTGATCGTGTGGGGCGCATTGATTTACGCCCGCGCAAGAGTAGCCCAAAAAATGAATATCTCCGCCTGGTATGCGTGGACGACTCCGCTGGGCGCGGGCGTGTTTGCCGCGATGATGATCGTCTCTGCGTGGAAGGTGATCTCCGGGCAGGGAGTCACCTGGCGCGGGAGGAAGTATCATCCAGCCAAATAAAAAAGGCTCTCTTGTTTTTAACGGGAATCTTTTTCTTAACCACAAAGGAGACAAAGTGTCACGACACTTGCGCCGCGCGCCAGTGCGGTGAGGGAAAAAAGCCTGAAAACATCCTTTGTGATCCTTCGTGGTAGGGATTTTCCCGTCAGAAATGGAAGAGCCAAAAAAACAAAGGACATCTCTCATGAATTGGATCAAATCCCACCCCTGGCTGACAGGTTTCCTGTCTGTAACCATCTTTGCTGTTCTGTTCTTTTTCTACACCGACCTTCAACTTCTCTATCGTCCCCAGCCCGCCGATTTTGACGCCGCGGTCATGCAGGATTTGGATGCCGCAAAAATTCCCGGCGCGGCAATGCTGGTCATCCGCGATGGGCAGGTCGAATCTTCGAGGGGGTACGGACTCGCTGACGTTGAATCAGGCCGGAGCGTGAGTCCCGATACGCTTTTCACCATCGCATCCACCTCCAAAACGGTGACTGCCACCGCGTTGATGATCCTCCACGAGCAGGGCAAAGTCAATCTCGATGACGACATCAGCGATTACCTTCCGTTCGAAGTGCGTAATCCCACCTTCAACGATACGCCGATTACGTTTCGCATGTTGCTCTCGCACACGTCGAGCATCGTAGATAGCAGCGCCTACGACAGATTTTATACGTTGAAGGAAACGCCCGTCCTGCCGGATTCTCCCATCTCGCTCGAAGACTTCATCAAGGATTATTTTTACACCGAAGGGGAGTGGTACGACACGGAGGAAAATTTCCTCAAGGAAGCGCCCGGCGCGGCGTATTCCTACAGCAACATGGGCTATGGCCTGCTCGGTTATCTCGTGGAGCGGATCAGCGGAATGCCCTTCGACCAATTTTGCAAGCAGGAAATCTTCGAGCCGCTCGGCATGGATCACACCGCCTGGCTCTTCAAGGATGTGGATATGAGCCTGATGGCCATCCCGTATGGCTACAACGATTTGCTCCGCGAGCCAAAGCCATTTGGTTTTTACGGGTATCCCACCTATCCCGATGGATCGTTGAAGACCAGCGTCAATGAGTTTGCGCGATTCCTTTCCGTGTTTGTCAATGAAGGCAGGACGTTTGAAGGGGAACAGTTCCTGAAGCCTGAGACTGTGAAAGAGATGCTGACCCTGCACAATTTTCCTGGAATCGATTCACCCGCCGCTGTGGGGCTGGCCTGGCATTCTGACGGAGAATCCTACCTCCACACAGGCGGCGACCCGGGCATCAGCACCTTCGTTTATTTCAACCCCGAAACCGACCGCGCCATCATCTTCTTCGCCAACGGCGGCGGCGAATTCGACATCCCCGGCGTAGCCCGTCTCACCTTTCTGGATGCAAATCTCTCGCCCCTGCTGATAGAGAGAATGAACGCTCCGTAAGAAAAGATTTTAGACCTGACGTGTCTCATCGTGCCGTTTGCCGATCCTCGCCCCTGCGCAGGCACGAATCCTCGAACGCCAGACTTCTGTGGAGACATGTCAGGTCTTTCTTCATTTGTGGATACTGCATATCGCCGCGGTAGTTTCGACTAATCGCTTAACTCCGCAGGATCGCCAACTTCGATGTGACCGCCTTGAATGATGCCGGTGTCGAGCGCCAGCATACCATCAAACTTATCTACGATATGACGGAGGACTGCAGGGTCTTTCTTTTGTGTATCGGGGTCGTATGTGGTCATGACGCATCGCCCGCGCAGTTGGGCAAACTCAATGACCGTCTCGCCGATTTTCATGCGCCGTCCTGTCCATTCGCGCTCTGCCAACCCGTCCACACCGCCAATGACCAGGTTAGGGCGCAGGCGGCGATGATCGTACCCAAACTCCTTGATCGCGCCATCGGTGGCAACCAATAAGGGGAGTACATCATATCGCTCCATGCCGTGCCATTCGAGTAGACGGGCGTAAGGTCCAGCGGCTGTGATAATGGCTTGAGTGGACTCAGGCGCATTCCACGGTTGACCATTGATACATACCTGACCATATTGATCCATCGCCGCTTTTAACCCCAGCAACTTTGGATGCGTGC
>JBBIUO010000261.1:0-6146 GCA_037440205.1 Chloroflexota bacterium | reverse complement strand
GTAATTCCTTTAAATTATCCTGCACATGATCGTCGGGTGAAAAATACACGTCAATGGGAGTGCCGTCAACCATCACGCGCGGATATGGGGTTGGGTAGCCCGCCTCCGCGCCGAAGACATCGTCCACGAACATTTCCTCGAACTCTTTTGTGTAATTCGCCGCCAGTTTGGCGGAACGGATTCTCATCAAGTTGTTATTATCGGCATACGCGCCCGAATCAGTGAAGTTCATCGAACCCGTCCAGACTTCGAGGTTGTCAATCACCACAAATTTATTGTGCATCAATCCTTCGCGGCGGTCGCCCAGAATGGGAATGCCCGCGTCCTTTAATTTCTGCGGGTCGGAACGGTCGAGATTGTCGCTTTCCATCACCATGCGCACACGCACACCGCGGTCGTGCGCGCGCAATAACGCATCGCGGATACTGTTCAGGCTCAGGCTGTAAACGGCAACATCCACACTCAGCCTCGCGTTGTCAATGGCATCGGCGAGCGGCCCATCGGGGCCGCCTGTTTCCTGCGAAGCAAGCGGGCTGGATGGATCGGTAAAATAAAGTTCAAACCACTGTCCGCGCACGCCAAAGCCCGCGCCAAGTTCGGCGGGAATCAAAGGGAAGGCAAATTCCGATTGGAAAACAGTGGCAGTTACCGGCGGAGTCGGAGGCGATGCCAACGCCGGAGCGCATGAGGTCGCCAAGATCAATATCAAAAGCAGGCTCAATGTCTTTTTCATTGGAAATCTCCAAAAGGATTATAATCCCGCCACCCTATGACAGAAATCAATGGAAATGCAAATCGTCAGATCGCGCGCGCGGCCGGCACGGTGATGTTTGCCATTGTACTTGGGCAGATCGCGGGCCTCGCGCGCGGCATCATTGTTGCGCGTGCGTTCGGCGCCTCTCACGAACTCGATGCGTTCTTCGCGGCCAACCGCGTGAGCGAGACTCTCTTTTTGCTGGTGGCGGGCGGCGCGCTCGGCTCCGCCTTCATTCCGACATTCACTGGACTGCTTGCAAAAAAAGAAAAAGACCCGGCCTGGAGACTGGCCTCCGCGATTGCAAACTCGGTCACACTGACCCTCAGCCTGCTTGCCATGTTCGTGGCATGGTTCGCCCCGCAAGTGGTTCGCTACGCGCTCGCCCCCGGCCTCTCCAGCGACCCGCAACTCTTTGCGTTGACAATTTCACTGCTTCGCATTCAATTGATCTCGGCAGTGTTATTCGGCATCGGCGGTCTGGTCGTTGGCATTTTGAACGCGCATCAGATCTTTTTGATCCCCGCATTGACGCCCGCGTTCTATCAACTGGGAATCATCTTCGGCGCAATAGCGCTCGCTCCTTCGATGGGAATTTACGGCCTCGCATGGGGCGTGGTAATTGGATCCGCGTTCTATCTTTTTGCCCAACTTCCGTCATTGCTTGGAGTTGCTACGGATCATGGATCACGTAATCCGTATTCCGTAGTCCGTAATTATGATTTTTCATTGGGCATTCATGATCCCAACGTCCGCCAGGTCATTCTGCTGATGGGCCCGCGCCTGATCGGCGTGGCCGTGGTGCAGTTGAATTTCTGGGTCAACACCTGGCTGGCTTCCAAAATGGCAGGCGGAAGCGTCTCCGGGTTGTATTATGGATTCTCGCTCATGCTCATGGCGCAGGCGGCCATCGCGCAATCGGTGGCAATCGCCGCGATGCCGACTTTTTCGGCGCAACACGCTTTGGGCCAGACAGACGAAATGCGCGCCTCACTGGCATCGTCATTGCGCGGTGTGGTCCTGCTGGCCATCCCTGCAAGCATCGGGCTGATCCTCCTGCGCGAGCCGCTCGTGACCGTGCTTTATCAACGCGGCAAGTTCGATGCAAACGACGTGCAGGTCGTTTCGTGGGCCTTGCTGTGGTACGCGGCGGGAATCGTCGGCCATTCCATCATGGAGATTTTGACCCGCGCTTTCTACGCCCGGCACGATACAAAAACCCCGGTCATCATCGGCACGATTGCAATGGGATTGAATGTGGTTTTCAGCATTGCCTTCGCAAAGATCTTCGAATCCATCGGCTGGATGCCGCACGGCGGGCTGGCGCTGGCGAATTCACTGGCAACCGCGCTGGAAGCAACGACGCTGTTCATCGTGATGCGAAAACGATTGAACGGAATCGAAGGAAGTCACATCATGGGCGGCGTCATTCCGTCGGCGCTGGCCGCGTTGACGATGTCGCTTTCCATATTGGGCTGGCTTTATTTTGGAAAAGGTATCGGTGCATGGGTTCTTGCCCCTCTCGGTGTGATGATCGGCGGCGGCGTTTACGTCGGGTCGCTGTGGCTCTTGCGCGTGCCTGAACTGCAATACATTGTCAGCGGGGTTTTGAGAAGGGTGAAGTCAAGCAAATCTCCGAGTTCCTGAAGAACTCGGAGATTTTTATGGCCAAAGAATCCATTGTGTGATGGCAACAAAGAGTCCCAGCAAAATCCCGCCGATGACTTCAAGCGGGGTGTGGCCGATCACTTCCTTCAATTCGTTTTCATCCCACATGTGACCTTTGAGCAGTTCCTCGAACAGCACGTTGATCCGCTCCGCGTGCATGCCCGCCTGCCGGCGCACGCCGGATGCGTCGTGAGCGACGATCATGGTGACGGCCACCGCGATTCCAAACAGCGGATTATCGAAGCCGTGATACAGACCAACCGCCAGCGTCCCGGAAACCATCAACGCCGAATGCGAAGACGGCATTCCACCCGCCGCAAAGAACATGGCCCACATCCAGCGGCGCGAGCGCAAATACTCGGTGGGGATTTTCAACGCCTGCGCCAACAGCCAGCCGATGAGCACGGCGATCAAAACTTTGTTATCGAGAAGGGCGGCGAGATTCATTCGGACTCTTCCTCGAAGGGAACAAGCGACTCGCCGGTCAATTTCTGCACCTTGAGCCGGGCCGACTCAAGCAAAGCGCCGCAATGCGTGACCAGGGCCTGCCCCCGTTCAAAAAGTTTCATCGAGTCTTCGAGAGGATTCTGTTCTCCTTCCAGCGATTCGACGATCTGCTCCAATTCTGCAAGGGCTTCTTCATAAGATAATTCTTCGATGGGTTTTGGGGATGATTTTGCTTTTGCCATAATTGCTCCGTGTACGATTTACGATTTACGATTTACGATTTACGATTTACGATTTACGATGGCCGTGAATTCTCCGTCACTGACTCGCACTGCCATCTCGCCCTGCGCCTGCGAAACTTTGCTGACGACTTTTCCATCCGCTTTGCGGGTGACGATGGCATATCCGCGCAAAAGGACTCCTTCGGGATTCAATGCCTGCAGGCGTTTGGATATTCCATCTACGCGGGAAGCCTGCAATTGGATGCGATGGGTCAGCGCGGAAAATGCGCGACGGGAGAGTTCGTCGAGGCGTTGATATTCAGATTGGATTCGCCGTTCGGGGGAAACGTATTTGAGGCGCGATGCCAGGGCGGAGGTCAATGCTTTTTGTTCAGCGAGCAGGCCCGAGATTAAGTCCGTGATGCGTGATGCGTATTGCGTGAGTCCTGCCTGGAGGTCATCCAATGTTGTTTGAGTGGCAAGTTCGGCAGCGGCAGTCGGAGTCGGGGCGCGAAGATCGGCGGCGAAATCGCCAAAGTAAAATCGGTCTCGTGACCCACACCACAAATAACCGGCGCATTGGATTCAGCCACGGCACGGACAACGCGCTCGTCGTTGAATGCCCACAAATCTTCGATGGAACCGCCGCCGCGCGCAAGCAAAATGACATCGGGGTTTTGCCTGTTGAGCGAAGCAAGCGCGCTGACGAGTGCGGGCGGCGCTTCGACTCCCTGCACCAGCGAAGGCGCGAGAATGACCCGCACGAGCGGCAGGCGGCGTCGAAGGGTGTTGAGCATGTCGCGCAACGCCGCGCCGGTGGCAGAAGTGACGATGCCAATGGTTTTCGGTAATTCAGGGGTGGGGCGTTTGCGTTCGAGGTCGAAAAGACCTTCGGCTTCGAGCATGGCCTTGAGGCGCAGGAACTCCTGATACAACGCGCCTTCGCCCTTTGGCTGGATGATATTGACGATGAGTTGATATTGACCCTGCGGTTCGTAAACGGCAATCTTGCCATGCGCTTCGATGGCCGCGCCATCCTGCAACGCGACTCGTAATCGCATCGCGTCCGTCTTCCACATCACACAACGCAGGGAGGCGTTTTTATCTTTGAGTGTGAAATAAATATGCCCCGAAGCGGGGCGCGAAAGATTGGAAATCTCGCCTTCCACCCAGACATCCTGCAATTCCAAATCGCCTTCCAAAAGTTTGCGAATGCGAAAAGTGATCTGGAAAACCGTAAGATGGTTGGAGGAAAAAAGACTGGGTTGCATTGGGCGTAGGATAACATAAAAAAGGATGGAATGAAAAGGATGAAGGATGAAGGATGAGGGATAAGGGATGAAAAAGTTGTTTAACCCGAAGACACAGGAGCACAGAGAAAAAGATATTTACAAACTCAGTGCCTCTGTGCTCCGTGGTTCAAAACAGATTGAAAAGGGTGGAGGTCAACCATTCCATCTACAACAGCGTCCCTTTCAAAATGAACGCCGCGACGGTGAAGTAAATCACCAGACCGGAAACATCCACCAGCGTTGCCACAAACGGCGCGGAGGAGGTTGCGGGGTCCAACCCAATGCGGCGCAGGAGGAAGGGCAGCATCGAACCGGAGAGCGAACCCCACAGCACGATTCCAACCAGCGAGAGTCCCACCGTGAGCGCCAGCAGGAACCAATGCTCGCCATACGAATGGAACAAGTTCGCCCACAGCGTGATCCGCACGAAACCGATCGATCCCAGAATCGCGCCGAGCGACAAGCCCGATAAAATCTCGCGCCGCATCACGCGCCACCAATCGCGCAAACCCACTTCACCCAGCGCCATCGCACGGATGATCAATGTGGAAGCCTGCGAACCAGAATTGCCCCCGCTGGAAATCACCAGCGGCACAAACACCGAAAGCACCACAGCCTTTGCAATTTCATTTTCAAATTTGCCCATCGCCGTTGCCGTGAGCATTTCGCTCAGGAACAGAATCACCAGCCAGGTGGCGCGCTTCTGCACCATCTTTGAAATGGCGATCTTCATATACGGCTCGTCCAGCGCCTCCGAACCGCCCATCTTTTGAATATCTTCCGTGGCCTCTTCTTCCGCCACATCGAGGATGTCGTCCACAGTGACAATGCCGATCAACGTATCCTCCGTATCGGTCACAGGCAGGGCGTTCAAGTCGGCATCCTTGAAGACTTCCACTGCCGCTTCGCGGTTATCGGTTGTCTTCAGTGAAACAAACCGCGAATCCATCAAATCGGAAATTCGATCCTCAGGCGGGGCGAGCAATACCTGTCGGATTCGCAGATCATCCACCAGTTTGTTGTTATCGTCGATCACGTAGATCATGCTCATCGTCTCGCTATCCTTGCCGTAGCGGCGGATATGATCGAGAGCCTGGGCAACCGTCCAGTGCGGGCGAACGCGCACAAAATCGGTCGTCATCAAACGCCCCACCGAGTCTTCATCATAGCCCAGCAGTTGAGAAGCCACCGCGCGTTCCTCGGATGAAAGTAAATTCAATAATTGCTGAATCACATTCGCAGGCAGTTCCTCCAGCAGGGATGTGCGGTCATCGGGCGACATGGCATTGAGAATCTCCGCCACCTCCTCCTTCGCCATCGCCTTCAGCAATTCCTCCTGGCGTTCCTCCGAAAGATAACTGAACACGTTCGCCGCCTGTTCGCGCGGCAGAAGACGGAAAATCACCGCCTCCTTCTCCGCCGACATCGGCTCCATCAATTCGGCCAGATCCCCCGCCGGCCAGTTTTTTGTTTTCTCACGCAGAGTATTGAAATCACGCGCCTCGATCAAAGCCTCGAGGTCGAGCATCACTTGGGTTGGGTTCATCGTCGTCTCCTTTGAATTGATTTTTTCATGGATGGAGGGACAAAAAAATCGCCTCCGTTCGACGAAAGGCGATTCAACCTTGACCTCAGCCTGCCACTCCTCCCCCATCATTCCCCACCCGAATCATTTCACGGGCGCCGGGGGACATGGGCGCAAAGAGGAACAGACCAAAAAGAGAAAAATCCCTTCGCCGGAAAAAGAGTCTGTTTATCACTGTC
>JBBIUO010000260.1:2488-6183 GCA_037440205.1 Chloroflexota bacterium | reverse complement strand
AACCGTCAATCGAGACGGTGAGATTCATGTCGGCGGGAGTCCAGTAGATGGGCTCGGGCGCGTTTCCGCTGGCTTCCATGCGATAGGCGGTGTAGGTTGCGCCGGGAATTTCGTTGACGATCTTTCCATCCACGTAGCCGAGGCGGTTGCCGTTGTCGTCGGTGATGAGGACGTGGCCTTCACCGTCGAGAAAAATTTGATTGAGTTGGGTGTTTTGCTGGCTGGGCGATGCGAGTTTGCCGCCGTTCATTGAAATCCCGCCGCCTTCGCAGAAGGGACATTGTTGCTGGCCGAGGCGCGCGGAAGTGGGGGTAAGGTCGAGGGTTTGGGTTTCGGCGTTGCCGGTGTAAAGTTCCGATTCAACCTGCGGGTTGATGGAGGCTTCGTACAACCAGGTGTTGTCGCGTGAATCGACGAGCAGTTCGCGGGTCTGGCCGGGATAGTTGTTGTCGTAGACGAGAATGGCGTACAGACCGTCGCCTTTGTCTTCCACACCGAAGGGAGTGATGGCGTGTCCGCCGGAGCCATCTTCTTTGTAAATGCCGATGCTGTAGGTTTCGCCGTTGGCGTCCATTTGCTGAACAAGTTCGAGGATTTCCATCGGCGTGCCTTTGATGACACTGGTGTAGGTCGGCGCGACGGTTTGCGTTGCCCACCAGTAGGCGATCTCGCGCTGAAGGGCTTCATCGTTGATATCGAGTTCGCTGGCGGTGGAGCCGCCAAAATCGGACGGGGAAATCTGGTTGGTGTACATCATCAGGCTTAATACCGCCATGCCTTCGCAGTGACCGCCAGCCATGCCGCCGTTGATCTGTTCCATCCATTGCTCGGCGGGAGGTGTCAGGGTGCAGGTATTTCCATCAAGGCGGGCGCAGACCTGGTCGCCGAACATGCGGCGCATTTCATCGGCTGTCAGATTCGTGGCGGGGATATCGTCGCCGTAGTTGCTGAAACTGAAGCCATTGTCCACGGGATTGAAACCGAGGTCATAAACGATCTCACCGGGAACACCGGTGGCGATGGGCGCTTCGGTGCCCATTTCATCGGTGGCGGGTTCCTCGGTGAGATATTCTTCGGTGGAGTAATCACCTTCATCGGTTCCGCATGAGGAAAGAAATAAACTGAAGATCACCAAAAGCGAGAAAAGGACGAACAGGGGATTTTTTTTCATCGAACGGCATCCTTATTGAATAAAATTTTCTCCCGCGTTGAAACGGGAGAATTGTAAAACCATACTGACCACTGGCGCAAATTGCGTTATTCCTCAGCCACAGAGCGCACGGAGACCTTTGAGAAAAGACCCGTAAAACTCATCTTTCTCCCCTGGCACTGCCCGCCAGGGCAAGTGTGTGTACTCTGTGGCGAAGGCTTTTTGGACTTGTCCGAGTTGGGTTAACTAACTCGATTCATCTCCGAAATAACGCCGCACCCGCCGCCTGAGGCGGTAAAAGGCATACCACACATGCCAGGCATATTTGTGCGGTGACCGCAGCGAATTTCTGTAGCGGAATTCTTCAAGTTTGATTTTATCGAACTTCGGGCTTTCGAGAATTTGCAAAAACCTTTCTTTTGCAATGTTGTAAACTTCGATATCCACCGAATTCAATTCTGCGATTTTATCGAGGTGCTGTTGTTTGAATTCGAGCAGGCGGCTGGAATCCTTTTTGTTCAGGGAGGTGTAGAACGGCGTGGACCAGTTCAATGCGGTTGCGAAAAGGACCAGGCTTTCATCGAAATATTCCTGCAAGCCGTACACTTCCACCTTGTTGAAGAGGTTGCCCAATGCCAGATCCCGCGCCTCCGATTTCGACATCGAATCGATCAGGGTCGAGGAGGCGAATGGCCCCTTGTTGATGAGCATCTTGGTCTGCAAGTTTTCGAGGTCCTTTGTGCCGCTTGCCAGAAACTCGTCCAGGTTGAATTGTCCCTTCAAGTATTCCGGGGATTTCCCCTCGGAAATGTGTTGCACAAAGGATTTAACGCGGCTGACGGGATTCCTCAAAAATGTGATGATCTTTGCGTTGTCGGCTTCTTCAAGCCCGGTCAGGATAGGGGCATGTCCTGTGAACAGCACGATTTTTTTTTGTTCCTTTTCTGGGAGATCCTTGAACCGCATCACATCGTACTGAACAGCGCCTTTGAAAACGAAATGTCCCTTCCCCGAATATTGATAATCAAGACAGGTGGTGAACGTGGTTCCTGCGGTCTTGGGGATGTGCAGGAATCGTAAGCGGGTCATGTAAGGCTCCATAAATGAATTGCCGTAGAAGACGCGGCATGGTAATATGTCCATGCCGCATCCTGTGGGCTGTGCATCGAATTATACGCCCCCGGCAGGGATTGGCTGGGGATTTGGCCGGGCGTATGGATGCCTTGCATAACTGTCATTAATCCTGTTGAAAAATAGTACAACCTCCCAATTGTTGTGGCTGAAAAAAGGAATAAAATCCGACCATGAAAAACAATAGCTTCCTCATTCGTTTTTTTGTCAGGCTGGTCGTCGGCGTCGTTTTTCTCACATCCATCAACGCCACGCGCATGGCCGATGACTCTCAAAGCCCCGTGCAATCTGACGAGGCCGCCGCCACCATTGGAACCTGTCCAACCTTCCCAACCGATAATTATTGGAATACACCCATCACGAGTCTGCCCGTTCATTCCATGTCCGATGCGTGGGTGAACAGCATTGGCGCGTCAACCGGCTTCCACATGGATTTCGGCTCAGGCACGTGGGATGGAGGCCCGATCGGTATTCCCTACAACATCGTTTCGGGTTCTTCGACAACAAAATACACTGTGGATTTCTACTACCCGGACGAATCCGACCCCGGGCCGTATCCCATCCCAAACAGTCCCAACCGCGAATGGGGATCGGATCATCACATCCTGATAGTTGATACTGACGATTGTACATTGTACGAACTTTATGATGCTTCTCAAACCACCGGCGGCTGGGCCGCTGGCTCCGGCGCGATCTGGGATTTGAACTCGAACGCCCTCCGCCCCGATGGCTGGACCTCCGCCGATGCGGCCGGCCTCCCGATTTTGCCCGGGCTGGCGCGATACGAAGAAGTGGCGGCGGGAGTCATCGAGCACGCCCTGCGCTTCACCACCGACTGCACCGCCGATTATTACATCTGGCCTGCGCGGCACGTGGCGCAATCGGGGAGTTGCGCGAACCCTCCACCCTTTGGCGCGCGCTTCCGCTTGAAAGCCGATTACGACATCAGCGGATTTTCCCCGCAGGCGCAAGTCATCTTGCAGGCGATGAAGACCTACGGCATCGTCCTTGCCGACAACGGCTCTCCCTGGTACGTGAGCGGCGCGCCCAACGAAGGCTGGAACAACGACGTGCTCCACGAATTGGATATCCTGACCGGGTCCAGTTTTGAAGCGGTGGATACGTCCAGCATGATGACCACGACGACCTTTGCCGATGTCCCCGAATCCTACTGGGCTTACTCGTTCATCGAAAGGTTGTACAACGCCGGCATCACCGGCGGATGTTCAACTGCTCCGCTGATGTACTGCCCCGAAGCGACTGTCACTCGCGCACAGATGGCCATCTTCATTTTGCGCGGCATTCACGGAAGCACGTACGCGCCTCCACCCGCGACTGGCACAGTCTTTGGCGATGTCCCAGCCGGGTCGTTTGCCGCAGATTGGATCGAGCAACTAGCGGCGGAAGGATTCAC
>JBBIUO010000260.1:0-2433 GCA_037440205.1 Chloroflexota bacterium | reverse complement strand
GACACCATCACCCGCGCGCAAATGGCGATCTTCCTCCTGCGCGGCGAGCATGGAAGCGCATACGTTCCTCCCACAGCAACTGGCACGGTCTTTGGGGATGTCCCAGCCGGTTCCTTTGCCGCAGACTGGATCGAGCAACTCGCGGCGGAAGGAATCACCAGCGGCTGTGGCGGCGGGAATTATTGCCCCGGTGCCAATGTCACCCGCGCAGAGATGGCAGTATTTCTCGTCAGGGCTTTCAGTCTGCCGTAAAGAAAAGATCACAGAACAGCAACGCGCCTCCGAAAATTTCGGTGGCGCGTTTTAATTTATCGGGTGACGACTCCATGTAGAATGAAATGAACAGGACTTAGGCGTAACCAACGTTCTCTACCGTTGGTTACCCAGCCCGCGCGTTAGAGAACGCGCTCTACGCAAGGATTTGTGTAAGCCCTGATAAATCGAATTGAGGAGAATAAAAGATGAAACGCTCTTTCGCCTTTGGGTTGGGTTTACTCCTCGCTGCATTGAGTTGCCTGACGACCGCGGGCAGTTTACCCGCCTCGCCGTCTCAACCAAACGGCATTTCCCCGCAAGCCCCGAGTAAAACCTATTACGTTCGCACGGACGGCAGTTCCCCGCAAAACTGCACCGGGCTGGCCGATGCCGCCTATCCCGGTAGCGGCGTGAATCAAGCCTGCGCCTGGGACCATCCCTTCCGCGCCCTGCCGCCGATGGGAACGCCGCTCATCGCCGGCGGGGATACGCTCATCATCGGCGCGGGTTCCTACCAAATGGGATATGGTGCGCCGGGCGCATCAAGTTGCGATGCCGCCGGAGCCTATGACTGTCTCATGTCGCCCGTTCCCAGCGGCCCCGATGCGACGCACCCGACTCGCATCCTCGGTGCGGGATGGGATGGCGGCTGTGCAAATCCTCCCGAACTGTGGGGGACAGAGCGTCCGTGGTTCATCGTCAACCTGACAGACACCAGCAATGTCGAAGTTGCCTGCATGGAGATCACCGATCACTCCGGTTGTGTCGAGTCGCATACCGGCGGCCTGGCCTGCGAGCGCGATACACCGCCTTATGGCAATTGGGCTTCGTATGGACTGTACGCCGAAGATTCAGTCAATGCCTATTTGCACGATTTGAATATTCATGGACTAGCCGCCGGTGGAGTCCATGCCGGGCGGCTCAGCAATTGGACGGTGATAAACGTGAGCATTGTTGGGAATGGATCGGTCGGCTGGGATGGGGATTTGTGGGATGCAAACGGCGACTCAAACTCCGGCTCGCTTCTTTTCCGCAATCTGACAGTGGAGTGGAACGGATGTGGCGAGACCTACCCGGGGCAGGAACCGACCGGCTGTTGGGCGCAGTCCGCGGGCGGATACGGTGACGGGTTCGCCACCGGCACCAGCGGCGGAAATTGGGTCATCGAAGATTCATCCATCCGTTACAACACCTCCGACGGGTTGGACTTTCTCTATATTTCAGAACCAGCTTCATCGGTCGAGATTAGGCGCACCATCGCCGAGGGAAATGCCGGTAACCAGATCAAAACCTATCGCGGCCCGTTCCTGCTCGAAGATTCCATCGTCGTAGGCAATTGCGGATTCTTCGATGGGCAGTCGTTCACCTACAACGTGGATAATTGCCGCGCGCTTGGAACCGCCGTTGCCATTGGTTTGACTGCGGGAGATCAGGCCACCGTGACCAACAACACGATCACCAGCGAAGGCGACTGCCTGGTGACGGCGGAATGTCAGGGGAGTTGCAACGGCTCTGAAAGTGTGTCGTTGCGAAACAACATCTTTCAGGGACAGGTGGATTTCCTGCAACCCTTTGAAAATACCTGCCTCGTGTATCAGGAGACGTTTCCATCCAACCCATTCAACGTGGATTATTCGCTGATCAACAACGCGAAAGATGATCCCTGCCCGGGCGCGCATGATCTTTGCGGAGTTTCCCCCGGCCTGACCAGCACCACGGTTGACAGTTTCAACGCCAACTTGTTGCCGGGCAGTCCCGCCATTGACGCCGGGGATAACGCCTCCTGCACCGCCACCGATTATCGCGGAGCCGCGCGCCCGCAGGATTGGAATGGGGATGGAACTTCCACTTGTGACATCGGCACGTATGAAGGCACCGCTTCGGATACCATCTTTGCCGATGTGATGTCAACGTATTGGGCCTGGCCGTGGATCGAGCGCCTGTACAACGCCGGCATCACCGGTGGATGCAACGCTTCCCCATTGATGTATTGTCCCGAAGCATCGGTAACCCGCGCGCAAATGGCGATCTTCATTTTGCGCGGGATTCATGGAAGCGCGTACGTCCCTCCTGCGGCAACTGGCACGGTCTTTGCCGATGTCCCTGCTGATGCCTTCGCGGCAGATTGGATCGAGCAGTTGTATGCCGAAGGAGTCACAGCGGGATGCGGCGGCGGGA
>JBBIUO010000259.1:3474-6228 GCA_037440205.1 Chloroflexota bacterium | reverse complement strand
GCGAGGTTTACCAGCAACACAAAGGCAAAGGCCATTAAAGGCGGGATGAGCATGTTCCTTTCGTTGAGTGTGAACAGCGCAGGGGTCAGGGAAACCCAGCGAAAGATGACCAGGAATATAAAAACCCGGTTCGACCGAAAAAATGCCTCGACTTTTGCTATCATAAAAATTGTAAAATGGATTATATCCGAATTGGCGCATTTCCCCCGCGTGGGGGAGGAGAAAATCCCATCCGTGCGGGATGGCGGTTCGGGGGCCAATTCATTATCATGTGTCTGGCTTTAAAAAGGAGGCTCATATGACAGATGTGATTAAAGAAGATCAAGTGTTGGATTGCTCTGGGATGCTCTGCCCGATGCCTGTGGTAAAAACTTCCAAGGCGATAAAGGAATTGCAGTCCGGGCAGATCTTGAAGATGATCGCCACCGACCCCGGCGCCCCGCCGGACATGGAAGCCTGGAGCCGCCAGACCGGCAACGAGTTACTGCGCTCCATGGCTGAAGGCGGCAAGTTTATCTTCTATTTGCGCAAGAAGTGATTTCCACCCTTTTCATATTTTATAAGAGGTACCTATGTCAAAATCTGATCCGAACGCCCCGAAGCGACTCGCCTTGATCGCCTCCAAAGGGACCCTCGACTGGGCCTACCCCCCGTTCATTCTCGCCACTGCTGCTGGCGCGATGGGCTGGGAGGTAGGCATTTTCTTTACCTTTTACGGCCTGACCCTGCTCAAGCCGCAACTCACCGCCGCCGTTACGCCGGTTGGCAACCCGGCCATGCCAATGAAGATGCCCTTCGGCCCCGAAGGATTCCAGAACATCAACTGGCCCATCCCCCAACTGATCATGACCAATGTGCCGGGCTTCAACGCCCTCGCCACCACCCTGATGAAGCAGACCTTCGAAAACAAGGGTGTCGCGAGCATCGAGGAACTGCGCCAGATGGCCGTCGAAATGGACGTGCGCATGATCGGCTGCCAGATGACCATGGACGTCTTCGGCTTCAAGCGCGAAGACTTCATCAAGGAATGCGAGATCGGCGGCGCGGCGACCTTCCTCGAATACGCGGCGGATGCCGACGTGCAGTTGTTCATTTAGTGGCGAGGTACACAAGTAGACACGTACACACGTAAACGGGTTCATGCGCCTGTTTGTGTACTTGTATACCTGTATACCTGTATACCTGTGTACTTTATCGGTAGGAGACCCCATGACTACGCTTTCGATCAATACCAGCGTCGACAGCGGCGCATCCATCGTGACGGTGAGCGGGCGCGTCGACTCGGAAACCGCTCCCCAACTGGACGATGCGCTGGCCCAATTGGCCGCTGGCGGCAAAAACAAGATCGTGCTCGACCTGAAGGGAGTGGACTACATTTCCTCGGCGGGCCTGCGGGCGATCGTCAAGGCGGGCCAGGCGGCGCAGAAATCGGGCGGGGAACTTCGCCTCGCGGCGGTCTCGTCTGCGGTTGAAACTGTGTTGCGCACGGTTGGCATGTTGCAGATGTTCAAGTTGTATAACACCAGCGGGGAGGCGGCTAATTTCTAGCCGCTTCCCGAAAAAGGAGAGGGCACCATGAGTGTGTGGAAGACGAACGACCCGGATACCAAGAAAATTTTGTACGTTCAGACTCACGGGGAAAAAGATCCCGAACGGACCGCGACTCCCTTTTTCCTCGCCACGGCTGGGGCGGCGATGGATAATGAAGTGTGCATTTACTTCACCATGAACGGTCCGCAGTGCGTGGCGAAGGGCAACGGCGAGAAGATTGTCATTCCGCGCAAGGGCGGCGGCGGCAGGGAATTGAAGTTCTTCATCGAACAGGCGCAGGAAATTGGCGTGCGCTTTCTCGTCTGCCAGCCTTCGCTCGATCTGCACGGCTACACTATGGACGACATGATCGAGGGCGTGGAGATGATCGGCGGCGCGGCGTTCAACGACATGGCGTGCGACGCGGATGCGGTGATTGGATTCTAGATAATCGGTGGTCGAGTAGGCGGCGAGTCTCGGTCTGTCCTTCGGACTACTCGACCATCGCCGCCGTATCGAGACCACCAGTTTTCAAGAAATCTTTTCTTTATTTGTAACTCGTTGGTCTCGGTACGCCGCAAAAGGCAAGAGCGCGGCTACTCGACCAACGGTGCATAGGAGGCACATGCCTACCACACAAGAAAATTGGAACCCCGGCAAGAAACAAGATCGTCACCCCGAAGTGACGTATGAGGAAAAAGAGCGGCTCTTCCTCGAAGTGAAAAATGACCCGCGCTACGAAGACTTCCTCTACGGCTGCTACGAGTGCGGCATTTGCGTTTCGACTTGTCCTTCGGCGCGCTTCTATGACTACTCCCCGCGGGTGATCGCGCAGGCGATGGCGCGGGAGGATGTGGAGCGCGTGTACGACATCATCTCGGAAGACATTTGGAATTGCGCGCAGTGCTTCTCGTGTCTGCGCTGTCCGCGTGGAAATAACCCTGGTGGACTTGTCACTCTTCTTCGCGAAGTGGCGGTCAAGAACGGACTGCAGGAAACGAAAGACGTTCTGCAAGGCTACAGCCGCGTGATTTACAAGGTCATGCTCAAAGGCAACCAAGTCTCGCCCGACATGCTCCAGCCCGATTTCTTCCCCGATTGGGGTCCGTGGGTAGGAGAGTTCTCCAAGAATATGCCCGTGTGGAGAAAAGCCATCCCTGTGGATACCCTGCGCGGCGTCACCGATGCGGCGTGGAAGACCAACCGCAAGACGTTGTTGGAGTT
>JBBIUO010000259.1:0-3374 GCA_037440205.1 Chloroflexota bacterium | reverse complement strand
TTCGGGCGGACGAAAAAGATTCCCATTGACCATACCTGGCACCACAAATCCTGCGGTCAGTGCGGACACATCCCCGGCTACACTTCGTCCATCTTCTGGCTGCACCGCCAATTCAATCTGGATTATCTCGACCCGACCGACCAGACCTCCTGCACAGGCTGGAATTATTACGCCTCCGCGACCTCCAACGCCGCCGCACAAGCCGCGGTGATGGTCCGCAACTTCGCCGCCGCGTATGAGACGGGTTACTTCCCGATGATTCACTGCGGCACATCCTATGGACATTACAAGGAAATCCGCGAGCAACTTGTCCACCACAAAAGCCTGCGCGACGAAGTCCGCCGCATTTTGGACAAACTGGGCAAGCCGCTCGTGCTGCCCGAAGAAATCGTCCACTACAGCGAATGGGTGCACGTCATGCGGCAGAAATTTGCCGAGCGGCAAACGGTGGACATGAGCAAAATCACCGCCACCGTTCACCCCGCCTGCCACTACTACAAAATCGTCGCCGAAGACGCGATTTACGATCCCGACATCTACGGCGGACAGCGCACGGCGACGGTGACGGCCACACTCGAAGCGCTGGGAATCAACGTTGCCGACTACTCGACCTGGTTCGACTGCTGCGGCTTCGGCTTCCGTCACGTGCTGGTGCAGCGCGACTTCACCCGCTCGTTCTCCGTCCTGCGCAAAATCGAGACGATGAAGAACGAAGTCAACCCCGACCTGACCGTGACTCACGATACGGGCTGTGTGACCACGCTCGATAAGAGCCAGTTTTCCGCCAAAGCGCATGACCGTAACGTGGGAATTCCCGTGTTGTCAGACGCGCAGGTCGCCGCACTGGCGATGGGAGCGCATCCCTTCCGCGTGGTGCAGTTCCATTGGCACTCCACGGATTGGCGTCCGCTGCTGGAGAAACTTGGGATTGACTGGCAGAAATACTGGGACGAATTCCAGGGCGACCTCGAAGCGATTCGCGCGGGGACGAAATCGGGAATCACTTGGGAAGACGCGGATATGCCTGTGTTGAATACACAGGTACACACGTAGACAGGTTGAGTAAATGGTAATTGTTAATTACAGTCCGTCATTGCGAGGAGGGTGTTCGTCCCGACGAAGCAATCCTCTTGCCAAGTCGGAGATTGCTTCGCAAAGAACGCTCGCAATGACGGCGGCAGGATGTAATTTTTCAAAGACCAATTACGAAGCACGCAACACGAAACATTCGGAGGAACATTCATGTCATCCAACAAAGTGTTAGTCATCGGCGGCGGACCGGCGGGGTTGGAAGCGGCTCGGTCTGCGGCTGAACTCGGCGGGGAAGTCATTCTGCTCGAAAAGCGTGAACGTCTCGGCGGGACGCCCGACCGCGAGAACTACGCCAAGTTGACTCATCACTGGCGCGACGCGTCGGAAGCGATGGCGGAACTCGCCGCGTCGGTCACGAGTCACCCAAACGTGCAGGTGAAGTATCAAGCCGAAGTGAAGGGAATGTCTGGGAGCGCGGGCAATTTCGAGGTCCAGATAGAAGCGGGCGGCGCAGCCGAATCCCTTAACGTGGGCGCAATCATCATCGCCACGGGCTTCCAGCATTTCGACCCGGGTCGCGCCACGCAATACTACAACTACTACTCGTTCCCCGACGTCATCACGCTCACCGATTTGGAAAAGATGTTGAAGGAGCATAACGTCGTGCGTCCCTCGAACGGACAGCCGCCGAAGAAGATTGCGTTCATTCAATGCGTGGGTTCGCGTGACCGCCAAATTGGAAACGAATATTGCTCGAAGGTTTGCTGCGGCATTGCCAGCAAGCAGGCGATTGAACTGCGCGAGCAACTGCCCGACAGCAAGGTGATGATTTTTTACATTGACATGCGCATGTATGGCTATTGGGAAAATGAAATTTATTGGAAGGCGCAGGAACAGCACAAGGTCAATTACATCAAGGGCGTCATCAGCGAAGTGCTTCGCAAGGGCGATCAACTTTTGATTCGCGGTGAAGACACAACGATGTCCCGCCCGATGGAAGTGACAATGGATATGGTTGTGCTTTCGGTTGGCATGGAACCGAGCGCAGGCACACGCGCCATCGCGCAGCTCTTTGGCGTGAAACAAAACAAATACGGCTTCATCGAAGCAGGCGGCGAAAGCGGCCTCGATACCGTCGCAACATCCGTGCCTGGCATTTTCGTCGCGGGCGCGGCAGCGGGTCCTGCAGATTTGAACGATTCGATTTCGTCGGCAGGTCTTGCGGCGGCGCGAGCGATGGCGTTGGTTCGCGTTCATGCGTAGCGTAGTGGACGCTCTCTAGCGTCCAGCGGCGTTACTACGCGCGCAGAAATGGTGAACATGTTACCTCAACGACAGAGTCACATCATCAAACAGAAGACGGGACCCGACGACCCCGAACTGCAAGCGAATTTGCAGGAGGCGTTGGGGCAAGTCGCACCTGAGGATGTGATTGCAATTGCAGACGAATTGGCGGAACGTCACGCCCGCCTCTTTCTTGGACGCTTCGACCTCGCTCAGCGCACGCTTCCATCTGATTCTGCTTCGTTGGCTTCATCCTTCGCTGACATCGCTTCCGCTGTCGCGCACACCAAAGCGAACGCGCGCACGATTATCAATTACTTTAATTTGGAGTCAGCCAGCATACTGGTGAATTCGCAGGAGCAAGCTCCTGCACAAAGTTTGGAGTCAGCCAGCACGCTGGCGAATTCGCAGGAGCAAGCACTCCAAATTTTTGACCAATTACTTCACGGCAAAGCGCCCGCCTCCGTGCGAGTGGCAGCCTTCGTTGAAAAAGTCAACGCGCTCGATACCCGGCTCGCGCTCGAACTCGCCACTGGACTTTTACACAACACCTTCCCCTCCCAACACTGGTTGTGGACTCGCTGGCTGTGGGACCCGACGGTCGGCACGGGGATTCTGCCATTGCTGGCGGGCAGCGCTCACAACCTGATTGCCGAAAACCTGGCGGACGGTTATGTGCGCGTCGGCGCGGTGACAGCGATGAGCGTCAAGTTCGGCGAAGGGACGGGGTTGTTCACGCCCGAGTTGACCGAAGACCCCAAACGCGCTCCGTTTGCAAACAGCGCTTTTCTGGCTTGCGCTTACAGTGTGTATCTGTATGGAACGACGAGTTGGCGTTTGAGCAGAGAGTTCAATGGTTTATTGCCCACGCTGCCGAATATGGCGAGACGGTTGTTAGGATTGAAGAAAAGCGGCGCGTAGTTGGCGTTCTCTTACGCCAACGGCGGATGTTAGCGGACGTTAGAGAACGTCCGCTACGCAGACATAAAACAGGAGACCATCCTTCATGGCACCTAAATACGAAAAAGCAGTAGCAGTTGAAAAAGAACACGTCGTTG
>JBBIUO010000258.1:4597-6235 GCA_037440205.1 Chloroflexota bacterium | reverse complement strand
AGGGTATCAGGAAATTCGCGATTTGCCAAAATTTTCAGCGAAAGGTCAGGGATTAATTTGTGAAAAATCAAATTCTTTCGAGTTGGCATATAAATTCAAGGCGTGGATTAACTTTGTGTATCCGTCTTTCTCAAATAAGTTCACCCATTGGAGCTTGTTAAGTTTGGCAGGCACGGCACAATCTTCTAGCCTTGCAGGGATAATGAAAATTGTGCCTTCTGGTTTTAAGTCGGCGGTTTCGATTGCTACGCGTATTTCTTTTTGAGCATAGCCAGTTTTTTTTATTGCTCTATGAGAAAGACAAATAACGACGACATCCGCATTTTTTACAGCGTTGACGATCTCATTTTCCCATTCTTGTCCAGGAACAATACTTTTTTCATCGAGCCAAATGTCAACGCCATCCGATAACAACCTGTCTGCTAACTTTCGAACGACAGGTTTATCTTCTGATGCGTGGCAAAGAAAAACCTTGAGAGTATTTTGTAGGTTCTTGTTCATTAGTAGATTTTAGAGATTATATCGCTAGACTATTTTCTGAACCGCCAACCATAGCACATCATACCCTTTTAAGACATGATGCCGCACATCCCATTGCCCGCACAGTGATCGCGTCCGCCCGACGATGAACCGTCGGGCTATTCCTACAAGGCCCACTGTTCCAAAAGGTGCTTCGCAAAAGTGGACTACTACAATTCATCCATCCTCTTCATCGCCGCGATCAACGTCCCATCTGCGTGGCGTTGTTTCTGGTCATGGATATTGTGAAGTAACCCAAAACAAGGAACCCCGCAAGTTCAAGGATTCGATACAGCGTATTCACATTCAGCCGCAGGGAAAATCCTCCGTAAAAATCGCGGTACTTCTCCACATCCCAGTCAGGGATGTGCATCCAGATTCGGTTGAAAATAAACACGACGGCGAGCATGAGTCCAATTTGCAGATTGGAAACCATCGGCGCGATCAAGCCGATCAAAATGATTTGCGGCAAAAAGAGAAACGTGGCGAAGCGGTTGAAGTCTGTGCCGCCGAGGAAACTGAGCAGAAGGACGAGAAATGAGTAGGCCAGCAAATATCTGCGCTGATCTTCCGGCAGAGACGAAAACGCGGTTTTGGCGGTTTTCAAGTCAACGAGGAAGAACAGCGGCAGAAAGTAGGCGGCGATGGAGAAAATGAAATTCACGTCCACACTTGGGAAGAAGGGGAGAAGCAATGTGGTGATGATGGCGTCTTTTGAAAATCCCACGATCTGGTAATTTTCCGTCACTGGGATGAGCAGGCGCGGCAGGAGGATGGCCGGGGCGAGACAAACTACCGAAGCAACTGTCTGCCAGATGAAAGCCTTCCGTTCTTCGCCGCGAAACGCCATGAACAGGTAGGCAACCAGTGGAGCGATGTTGAATTCCCGAATCTGTGACGCGACGAGGGTGACGATCAGCAACGGCACGAATTTTTTCTTGAGCGCAAGATAGGTTTGAAGAAGGATCAACGCATACGCGAGATGGTCGGGGCGGTAAATATCGAACAGCAGGAACTTCACGTTGAACAGCGAAAGGGCGGTGACAGTCATTGCCAGATACGCGCCTCGGTTTGAACTACCCAACCATTTCACAAAAAAGAAAACCCCTGTGAGTTGAG
>JBBIUO010000258.1:0-4587 GCA_037440205.1 Chloroflexota bacterium | reverse complement strand
TCGCGCCGAGATACGCGATGAGACCAAATCCATTTTCAATAGACATTCCGAAAAGCGAGAGGCCATGAACGAGAAACGGAGTCAAGTAACGATAGACAAACGGACTTGCCAGCGGCTCGGCGTTGAATCCATTCTTCGCCAATGCAATGTAGTAAATGAAATCCCAGGCGTTGTTTTGGGTGTTGATCGCGTTTGTGACAAGATCAAGCCCGAGCGCGGTCAGAGCCGAGATGAAAATGATCCACAGCGTTTCGCGCAGATTCATTGCCGCCCCGAAATTCGAACCACTGAGACACGGAGACACTGAGGAAAATACAAACACCCCCCGTGCCTCAATGTCTCTTTGGTTGAGTCATTCTGAAAACAGAGATTTTCGCGGATTCGTTTTAGAAATCCGCGTGAATTGGCGAAATTCGCGGCTGAGGTCTTGGGCTTTCTTGTTAAATAATCCAAGTTGCCACCTTGCGCAAGTTGCACAAGTTTTAACGCGAAGACGCGGAGTCGCAAAGGGAAAAACACCAAATCCTGGCGTCTTGGCGACTTTGCGTTAAAAATCTCGTTCAAAATCAGGTCAAAATTCATAAGTAGCAACTTGAGTTAAATACGGTAGAGCCACAAATCTCATCCCCCCTCCTGTTGCGACAGCACCTTTTGAAACGCCCTCAGCAACGACCCGCGTCCTTCGAACCCGGATTCGCTCAAATCGGCAATCGCCAAAAATAATTTTTCCCTGCACCGGCTCAACAAACCGCCAGCCAGCCTCGCAAGCGATTCAATTTCCGCATTGACCTCGTCCGCATCCATCCACATGCGTTCCTGCGAGTTCATCCATTGACGGGATAAGACATAGGGATGGGTCAACGGTTGCGAGGGGCGTTGCGTCCAACCTGTCGAGCCGGGGTCGAGCCAGAATTGCACGGTCACAGGGCGATTCATCATCAGGAAGGTGTGCGCAGGAGCGATCAGCACAGCATCCTTGTCTTCGCTTCGCCACGATTCAAGATACAACGCGGCGATTACCCCGTCTTCCAGCATGGCAATGTATTCCCTGCCCAAATCAAAACCTGACAGGTCTAGCGGCTCCATCGCGTGGCGAAACTTTTTGATCGACTCGACCAAATTCGAGGCGACGCGAACCGCGTCCATGTTGCGGTGGAATCCATATCCGGGTTGCGAGATCACTTCGCCAAAAAACTTCCGCAGGAAAAAATCCAGCGGCAGGGGAGGGGCCTCGCGGTATTCCATCAACCAGGTTCGCAGGTTGGTATATTTTTCGCCGAGCAGGTATGTGATGCGTTCCTGCATGTCTGGCCGAATCTCTTCAAACGTGGAAAGCCGCAAGTCCCTTTGGCGGTACACAACTT
Source organism: Chloroflexota bacterium (assembly GCA_037440205.1). Lineage (GTDB taxonomy): Bacteria > Chloroflexota > Anaerolineae > Anaerolineales > Villigracilaceae > Villigracilis. The sequence continues at coordinate 3,223 of JBBIUO010000258.1, read as the reverse complement.
CGGTCAGCAATTGCGCGCGCACCAGGTCTGTGTCCAATGCAAACATCAACGTTTGCATCACGTCGAACTTCGTAGGGCGCACATTCCAATGCGGATGCGCCAGCGCGGACAACGTGATCAACGTTTTGCTGGCGGGTTCATCGCGCAGGGAACGCGACGGACGATGCGAACGCCAGGGTATCTTTTCTCTTTCCAAACGGTCGGTGATCGAAAAGCGCAACGCATCCGACAGATACGGCGAAAGCACCACAATCTCGGAAGGCGGAATGCCCCGCTCGATCAGCGCTTTGATTTGCGCGACAACCTCATCCAGCATTTCGGGATAATAATGCTTCATGACAAATTCAATGGCGGCTTCCGGGTAGGTCGGATTTTCAATCGGCTGGTGTGTGATCGCAGAGACCAGCGAATTGGAAAGCAGGATGATGTTTTCAGACGAGACGAAACTTTCTGCGAATTCGATTTGACTCTCACAGGTCTCGTTCAGGGCGGACCCGGAAACTGCATCGCCTCCGAGGAAGTGACGATACCCCGCATCACTGTCGTAGATCAACAGCGCCGAGTCGAAGTCTGGCATCCATTCGCGGACGAGGTCATGCGCGTGCGGCGTGTCCTCCTCCACGTTATCGTAAATGAGATGACGATAGGCGCGTTTGAGATAATCCTGCACCTGCGTCTGTTGCCAGAGGATGTTCGTGAAAATTTCAAATTGAAGGGAGAAATCGAGCAGGTTGTGATCGAGGCAATGCTGGCGGAATCGATTCGCGCATTCCTGGGCATCCTGATAAACGCGGCGTTGGGCAGGGTCGCCGAACCAGGCGGCATCCAGCCGTGAGCCGATCTCGGTGTGCGGAAAACCCACCACCGCGGCCTTGTTCAGGTTATCGAGAATTTGCGAATACAAACGGTTGCGGTCAATGGTGATGGATTGAAAATATCCCTCCTCCAGCAGGGGACGCACAAGAAACGCCATGTAATATTGCGCGGTTTCGAGCGTGAGAAAAACGGGAGCCTGTTCGGGATTTTTGAATCCCGCCGCTTCTGCCGCAATCGGCCAGAACAGATCGCACATTCTCCGCGCAAGCCCGCCGACCGTGGCCGAAGTCACTTCGCCGCCGGCGAGTCTCTCCGGGCTGTAGAGCAGGTCAAGATAGGGTTCCTGCAGGGTGCGTTGCGGCGTGAGCATGAGAATCGAATCGGCGGGAATGCCCTGTTCGAGCAGAAAGCGCAAACGCTCGACCCCCGCCGTCGTCTTGCCTGTGCCGGCGCGGCCGGAGACGAAGAGACGGGAGTCGAGGGGAGATTCGATGACCTGACGCTGGAGCAGGCTGAGGGTAGGCATGAGGCGGGTATTTTCTTGTACGGCAAGATTCATCTTGCCACGACAGGCAAGATAAATCTTGCCGTACTGTCAATCAATTCAAATTCTTCTTGAAAAATTTCTTCGCGCGTTCCCAGGCGTCTTTCGAGGCTTCGGGGATGTAAACGCTGGGGTCGCTGTCGCGGAAGAAGGCGTGACCGGAATTGGGATAGACGATGACTTCATGCTCCACGCCAACTTCGTCGAGCAGTTTTTTGAATTCTTCGATGGTGCCGGCCGGGATGGAGACATCGGCGTCGCCGAAAAATCCAAGCACCGGCGCTTTGAGGTTTTTGCGCAACCGGTCAAAAACGTCTTGCATTCCGCCGCCGTAGAATGTGCAAACCGCATCCAACGGGCGGGTTGTGCTCAAGGTCAACGACATGCGGCCGCCGAAACAAAAACCGACACTGCCGATCCTGCCGTTGCAATCGGGATGCAATTTCAACGCATCGAAAACGGTCTGCAAATCGGAGCCGGACGTGGGGCCGTATTTTTGCACGAGGGTCGAGGCGGTTTCGCCATCGCCGAGTTGGGCGAGGTCACCGTGATACAGATCGGGCGCGAACGCGAGATAACCTTCCTTCGCAAAACGATCCGCGATGGATTTGGTCTGCGCATCCAGCCCCCACCATTCCTGAATGACGATCATCGTTGGGAAGGGACCTTTGCCTTCGGGTTTTGCAAGATGGCCGTTGACGTTGCCGAGTTGAATCATTTCGCTCATTTTATCCTCCGGGTGTGGGAGTGGCTTCCGCCTGCACAGGTTCGGAGGTGGCTTCGGGTTCTGTCGTGGTTTCATCCGAGTAACTGCCGCCGTACCCGACACCGCACACGGCGATGTCGCCCTGTTGCACGCATCCGTACAGCGAGATGCCGGTCAACGTGTTGAGCAGGGAGATCAGGTCTTCGGGAGTATCGGCAAGCAATGTAATTGTGTTGCCTTTCTTGCTTGAATCGAACAACAGGATTCCATTTCCGTAGCGGCCCACGTCGCCGAAGCCCGGCACGTTGATGGTTTCGCTGGTGTCGTCCAATTCGATGTGGAACGGTTTGACGTATTTGAGCAGTTCATCGTTTGGCGCGAAGGTTCCGAGGATCAACGCATCCCCTTCCGGTACTTCGTCCGTGATTTCAACAGTCGTGCCGACATAGCGTAGGGAATCCTGCAAACTGCTGACGGCGGCCACCAGTTCGGCGGTCAGGCGCACATCGGAGGTCGGGTACACCTGCACGGTGGATTGTGTAAAGGTAAATGGGAAGTTTGCAAGCGTGATGGTCTGTTTGCCGCCCAACGTGAAATCTGCGATGTTGCCGATGAGCGTGGCATTGTCGGCGGCGCTATGGTAGGGGGAGGTGAGGAATGTGAAATCGCCGAACACGAGGACGTTGCCATCTTCGCTGAGGGCGGCTCCTCCTTCATCGGGATGGTGCGCATCGTCAATGGACGAGAGGGTTGATTCTGCTCCTCGAAGCAGGACCAGCCCCGGGAGCGATTTGACCGAGTGCGTCCCGTACAGCGCAACCCGTTTGAGTCCGAAGGTCAATTCGTTTTTACCGAACTCATCGAAGAAGACGTTGCGGAAATTGCCTTCGTGCTCTTCGACGTTGTAAAGATAATTATCGGTGACGGTGATGCCGAACGACGAAAGCAATGGGTTGATGACGCTCGCATCCGGGTAGGTGACGAAGTTGCCGTTCAAGTCATAATAGGAGGTGCCGCGTGTGGCGTCTGTGAAGACGATCAGCCTGCCGCCGCGATTGACAAAGGCTTTGATGGCGCGGGTCTCATCGGCGCTGAACATGACCGCCGGGGAGATGACCACATAGGCGCTGGCGTATTTGAGTTTGTATTCCAGCAGG